>NZ_JBEOYB010000052.1:0-60442 GCF_040296845.1 Streptomyces sp. NPDC001985 | reverse complement strand
GCCATCGCGTCCGGCGCCGCCGGACGCGCGCCGTCCCCGTCCGGCCCGGAGCGGTACGCCGCACCCGGGGGCCGGGCCCGCCGGGACCCGGAGTGGGACGCGGTTCCGGGCAGCCCCGCCCGCTCCGGTGACCCCGCCCGCTCCGGCGACTCCGGATGGGACGCGGTGCCCGGACCGGGGCCGGCGGCCGGCGCGGCCGGCGGGCGGGGAGCGGTTCCGGCACGCGGCACCGGGGACACCGGGATCGACCCGCTCGCCGTGCTCGCCGAGACCGCCGGATACGACGACCCCGAGCGCTGGTGGGAGGATGTCGTCGAGCACCGCGCGGCAGAGCGCGGCGCCGATCCGCTCGCGCCTTTCGCCGTCCTCGCCGACGCCATGGGTGCCCTGCGCGCCGTCTACGGACACGGCGGGCACGAGCGGGACGCCGTCCGCGAGGCCTGGATGCGGCTCCGGCTGCGGGCCGCGCGCAAGGAGTTCGGGGACCGGATCGCCGTCGTCTGCGGGGCGTGGCATGTGCCCGCGCTCCGGGAGCGGACCACGATCGCCGCCGACCGGGCCGTTCTCAAGGGGCTTCCCAGAATCAGGGCCGAGATGACCTGGGTGCCCTGGACCCACCGCAGACTCGCCCGGCGCAGCGGCTACGGCGCCGGGGTCGACTCCCCGGGGTGGTACGGCCACCTCTTCCAGGCCCCCGACCGCCCCATCGAGCGCTGGCTGACCGCAGTCGCGGGCCTCCTCCGCGACGAGGACCGGATCGTCTCCTCCGCCCATGTCATCGAGGCGGTCCGGCTCGCCGAGACCCTCGCCGCCCTGCGCGGACGGCCCCTGCCCGGCCTGACCGAGACCACCGAAGCCGTCCAGGCGGTGATGTGCGACGGCTCCGCGGTCCCGCTCGACCTCATCCGGGACCGGCTGGTCATCGGGGATGTCCTCGGCGAGGTCCCGGACACCGCGCCCGCCGTCCCCCTCCAGCGTGATCTGCACCGGACCCAGCGCACCCTGCGGCTCCGCCCCGAGGCGCGGGAGCGGGAGGTCGCGCTCGACCTGCGCAAGGAGACCGACGCGGCCCGGAGCCGGCTGCTGCACCGGCTCCGGCTGCTCTCCATCGGCTGGGGCGAGCCCGTCGCCGGGCGGGGGAGCACCGGCACCTTCCGGGAGAGCTGGCGGCTGCGCTGGGAGCCCGAGCTGTCCGTCCGGGTCGCCGAGGCGGGGATGTGGGGCACCACCGTGCTCTCCGCCGCCACCGCGAGAGCCGAGCACCGGGCCGCCACCGCCGACCTCGCCGGTGTCACCGCGCTCGCCGAGGAGTGCCTCCTCGCCGGGCTCTCCGACGCCCTCCCGGTGGTGATGCGCGCGCTCGCCGACCGGGCCGCGCTCGACACGGACACCGGCCGGCTCGCCCGGGCCCTCCCCGCCCTGGCCCGCTCCCTGCGGTACGGGGACGTGCGCTCCACGGACACCACCGCGCTCGCCGAGGTCGCCACGGGTCTCGCCGAGCGGATCTGCGTCGGGCTGCCCCCCGCCTGCACCGGACTGGACGCCGACGGCGCCGAGGCGATGCGCGGCCATCTCGACGCGGTGCACACGGCCATCGGGCTACTGCCCGCCGCGGAGGACCTGGGCGGGCGGTGGAGCGCCGTCCTGCACCGGCTCGCCGCCCGCGACACCGTGGCCGGAGTGATCCGGGGCCGGGCCGCCCGGCTCCTCCTGGACGAGGGCCGGCTCGACCGGGACCGGGCCGCCCGGCTCATGGGCCTGGCCCTCTCGGCGGGCACCCCGCCCGCCGAGGCGGCCGCCTGGATCGAGGGCTTCATCGGCGGCACCTCGGGCGGCGGGATGCTCCTCGTCCACGACGAGCGGCTGCTCGCCCTGGTCGACGGCTGGCTGGCCGGTGTGCCGGCGGAGACGTTCACGGCGGTGCTGCCGCTGCTGCGCCGCACCTTCTCCGCCCATGAGGCGGGTGTCCGGCGCACCCTGGGCGAGCTGGTCCGCCGGGGCCCGGGCCAGACGGCCGGCGGGGCCGGGGCGGCGGCCGGGGCGATACCGGGGTTCGGGGCCGGTCTCCACCGGGAGCGGGCCGACGCGGTGCTGCCGGTGCTCCGGCTGCTCCTCGGTCCGGCCGCCGGGCCCGGCACGAGCGGCACGGACGGCCCACCGGAACCACCGGGCACGGGCGCCACGGGCGCCACCAGCGGCGGGGGCGGTGCGGACCGCACAGGCGCGGCCGGCCCCGCCGGGACCGCGGGAACCGACATCAAGAATCTCTCGGGGGTGGGGACATGAGCCCGACAGCAGCACAGACGGACCGCGCCGGCCGGCCCGGCCCGGTGGACCGCGCGGCCCCGGCCGCCGACCCCGCCGCTCCCGCCGCTCCCGCCCACCCGGCCGCCGACCCCGCCCACCCGGCCGCCGCCCCCGCCGACCCCGCCGAGCGGGTGCGGCGGTGGCGGCTGGTGCTCGGCGGCGGTCCGGCCGACGGCACCGGTCACACCCTCACGGGGACGGACCCGGCGATCGACTCCGCCCTGACCTCCCTCTACGGCCGGGCCGGTGGCGCGGGCAGCGGTCACACCCCGGGCGACGGCGCCGGGCGGGGCCGGGGCGCCGGGCTCGGGGCGTCCGCGCCCTCCGTGGCCCGCTGGCTCGGCGACATCCGCACCTACTTCCCCACCCCCGTCGTGCAGATCATGCAGCGCGACGCCATCGACCGGCTCGGCCTCTCCGCCCTGCTCCTGGAGCCCGAGATGCTGGAGGCGGTCGAGCCGGATGTCCATCTGGTCGCGACCCTGCTCTCCCTCAATGAGGCCATGCCCGAGACCACCAGGGAGACCGCCAGGGCGGTGGTGCGGAAGGTGGTCGAGGAGCTGGAGCGCAGGCTCACCACCCGCACCAGGTCAGCACTGGCCGGGGCGCTCGACCGGTCCACCCGGGTCAGCAGGCCCCGCCACCGGGACATCGACTGGGACCGCACCATCCGGGCCAACCTCAGGAACTACCTCCCCGAGTTCGGCACCGTGGTCCCCGAGCGCCTCATCGGCCACGGGCGCGCCTCCCTCTCGGTGCGGAAGGAGGTGGTGCTCTGCGTCGACCAGTCGGCCTCCATGGCGGCCTCGGTGGTCCACGCCTCCGTCTTCGGCGCGGTGCTGGCCTCGATGCGCGCCATCGCCACCCGGCTCGTCGTCTTCGACACCTCCGTCGTGGATCTCACCGACGAGCTGGACGACCCGGTCGATGTCCTCTTCGGCACCCGCCTCGGCGGCGGCACCGACATCAACCGCGCCCTGGCCTACTGCCAGTCGCGCATCACCCGCCCCGCCGACACCGTCGTCGTCCTGATCAGCGATCTGTACGAGGGCGGCATACGGGACGAGATGCTGAGGCGGGTGGCCGCGATGAAGGCGTCGGGCGTCCAGTTCGTGGCCCTGCTCGCCCTCTCCGACGAGGGCACCCCGGCGTACGACCGGGAGCACGCCGCCGCCCTCGCGGCGCTCGGCGCCCCCGCCTTCGCCTGTACGCCGGATCTCTTTCCCGAGGTCATGGCGGCGGCGATCGAGAAGCGCCCCCTGCCGGTACCCGCTCCCTGACGCCATCCGCCCCGATCCCGCCTGTGACCGTTATCACCACTGATGTGTGACCTCCGATTTAGGGACGCAGGAGCCACGGGGATACTCTGCGAGGCGGACATGCCGCGTGCTCGGACACCGTGTGCGCCTTCCTTGTGACATCGCAGTCACGTTGCCCTTCGCGGCACGCCCACGCAGACAACGAACCGCGATCATCAGAAAAGGGACGGACGCGCGTGGACCTGTTCGAGTACCAGGCGAGGGACCTCTTCGCCAAGCACGGTGTACCGGTGCTGGCCGGTGAAGTCATCGACACGCCTGAGGCGGCGCGCGAGGTGACCGAGCGTCTGGGCGGCCGGTCGGTCGTCAAGGCGCAGGTGAAGGTCGGTGGCCGAGGCAAGGCCGGCGGCGTGAAGCTGGCCTCCAGCCCGGAAGACGCTGTGGAGAAGGCCGGCCAGATCCTCGGCATGGACATCAAGGGCCACACGGTCCACAAGGTCATGCTGGCGGAGACCGCCCCCGAGATCGCCGAGGAGTACTACGTCTCGTACCTCCTCGACCGCACCAACCGCACCTTCCTGGCCATGGCCTCCGTCGAGGGCGGCATGGACATCGAGGAGGTCGCGGCCAACAAGCCCGAGGCCCTCGCGAAGATCCCGGTCAACGCCAATGAGGGTGTCGGCCCGGAGAAGGCCCGCGAGATCGTCGCGGCCGCGAAGTTCCCGGCCGAGGTCGCGGAGCAGGTCGCCGACATCCTGGTGACCCTCTGGAAGACCTTCATCGCCGAGGACGCCCTCCTCATCGAGGTGAACCCGCTGGCCAAGGTCGCCGACGGCCGGGTCATCGCCCTCGACGGCAAGGTCTCCCTCGACGAGAACGCCGACTTCCGCCAGCCGGAGCACGAGGCCCTGGAGGACAAGGCCGCGGCCAACCCGCTGGAGGCCGCGGCCAAGGCCAAGAACCTCAACTACGTCAAGCTCGACGGCGAGGTCGGCATCATCGGCAACGGCGCCGGTCTGGTCATGTCGACCCTCGACGTCGTCGCCTACGCCGGTGAGAACCACGGTGGCGTCAAGCCCGCCAACTTCCTCGACATCGGCGGCGGCGCCTCCGCCGAGGTCATGGCGAACGGCCTGGAGATCATCCTCGGCGACGCGGACGTCAAGTCCGTCTTCGTCAATGTCTTCGGTGGCATCACCGCCTGTGACGAGGTCGCCAAGGGCATCGTCCAGGCCCTGGAGCTGCTGAAGGAGAAGGGCGAGGACGTCACCAAGCCGCTGGTCGTGCGCCTCGACGGCAACAACGCGGAGCTGGGTCGCAAGATCCTTTCCGACGCCAACCACCCGCTCGTGCAGCGCGTGGACACCATGGACGGCGCGGCCGACAAGGCCGCCGAGCTCGCGGCGAAGTAAGGGAATCCAGACCACCATGGCTATCTTCCTCACCAAGGACAGCAAGGTCATTGTCCAGGGCATGACCGGTGCCACGGGCATGAAGCACACCAAGCTCATGCTGGGTGACGGCACCAACATCGTCGGCGGTGTGAACCCGCGCAAGGCCGGGACGAAGGTCGACTTCGACGGCACCGAGGTCCCCGTCTTCGGCACGGTCGCCGAGGCGATGAAGGAGACCGGCGCCGACGTGTCCGTCCTCTTCGTGCCGCCGGCCTTCTCCAAGGCCGCCGTCATCGAGGCGATCGACGCCGAGATCCCGCTCGCCGTCGTCATCACCGAGGGCATCGCGGTCCACGACTCGGCCGCCTTCTGGGCGTACGCGATCAGCAAGGGCAACAAGACCCGGATCATCGGTCCGAACTGTCCCGGTCTGATCACCCCCGGCCAGTCCAACGCCGGCATCATCCCGGGCGACATCACCAAGCCCGGCCGTATCGGACTGGTCTCCAAGTCCGGCACGCTGACCTACCAGATGATGTACGAGCTGCGCGACATCGGCTTCTCCTCGGCCGTCGGCATCGGTGGCGACCCGGTCGTGGGCACCACCCACATCGACGCCCTGGCCGCCTTCGAGGCCGACCCCGACACCGAGCTGATCGTGATGATCGGCGAGATCGGCGGCGACGCCGAGGAGCGTGCGGCCGACTTCATCAAGGCGAACGTCACCAAGCCGGTCGTCGGCTATGTCGCGGGCTTCACCGCCCCCGAGGGCAAGACCATGGGCCACGCCGGCGCCATCGTGTCGGGCTCCTCCGGCACCGCGCAGGCCAAGAAGGAGGCCCTGG
The DNA here is from genome assembly GCF_040296845.1 of Streptomyces sp. NPDC001985. NCBI lineage: Bacteria > Bacillati > Actinomycetota > Actinomycetes > Kitasatosporales > Streptomycetaceae > Streptomyces > Streptomyces sp. NPDC001985. The sequence goes on along the minus strand of NZ_JBEOYB010000052.1, from coordinate 54,637 downwards.
AGGCCGCGGGCGTGAAGGTCGGCAAGACCCCGACCGAGACGGCCAAGCTGGCGCGCGAGCTGCTCAACGGCTGACGCGTACCGCACCACCCGTGACACAGGGGCCCGTGCCCCCGGCTCAGCCGGAGGCACGGGCCCCTGTGCCGTGTCCGGGGCCCGGACCCGGGGGGAGTCAGGGAATCCGGGGGACCAGCCGCCCCGGCCCGTGGGCCGGTTCGGAGCGCAGCCTGTCGCGCAGCTTCCGGTCCCCCTCGGTGAGCCGCTGGGGGCCGGCGTGCGGCGGGATGCCCGAGACCCGCTGCCCCGGCGCCACCTCCGGCTGATAGCTCCGGTCCGCCGTGACCAGGGTGAACCCCGTCGCGCCGATGATCAGCGCGGTCAGGGTGAGCGCGGTCCTGGTCCAGAACCAGACCACCCGCTCGCTGCCCTCCCGTACCGAGCGCGCGGGGGCGGGCTGGGGGACCGGGCAGGCGTCCGCGAGGTCCGTCAGCAGATCGTGGAGGGAGTCGGGCTCGCCGAGCCCGAGCCGGCGGGCGATGGCCCGGCGGGCGTTGAGCAGCCGGTTGGCCGTGGCCGGGGTGCTGGCCTCGGTCTCGGCCGCGGTCTCCGGGAGATCCAGGCCCAGACCGTCGTAGAGCACCAGCGTCCGCCGGTACGGGGGCGGCAGCTCCAGCAGCGCGTCGAGCAGCGCCCGCCGCTCCGGGTCCAGGGGAGGGGAGTCGGGGTGCCGGTGGGAGGGCCGCAGCCGCTGCCAGGGCGACATCGCGCACTCGTACGCGGCGATCCGCACCCACCCCACCGGGTCCCGGTCGCGGGCGACCTCGGGCCAGCTCTGCCAGGCGAGGTGGAAGGCGCGTTCGACGGATTCATGGGAGAGCCGCCGGCGGCCGGAGAGCAGATAGGCCTGGCGTACGAGACCGGGGGCGGCGTGCGCGTAGAGCGCGTCGAAGGCGTCGGCGGGCGACTGCTCCATCCCCGGTTCCGATGTCACCCCCGGGACCGGCCGCGCGTCCGGGCCCGGCTTCTCCACGGGCTCAGGGGGCGCGTCCGGGGGCGGCGCGGGCCGCTCCGGCCGGGCGGCCGGGTGGACGACGGGGGGTGCCGTCCTCGGCGGGTGCGACGGGGCCGGGCGGGCGGCGCGCTTGACGGCGGGGGCGGGGCGGGTGAGGGAGTGCGGCTGTCCGGGCTTCTCGGGGGAGGCGGTGCCTCCGGGCCCGCCCGCGCTCGCGGGGTCGCTCCGCGCGTCGATCGCGCCTCCGGCCTTGAGCCTGACCTCGGCTTTGGCCTCGGCTTTGCCCTTGCCCTTGACCTCGGCCTTGCCCTTGACCTCGGCCTGCGCCTTGGCCTGGGCCTGCGCCTCGGGCTCGGCCTGCGCCTTGGCCTTCACCTCGGGCTCGGCCGGCGTCGTGCCGGTGGCCTCGGCCGTGGTCCCCGTCCCGGCTCCCGCTCCCGCTCCCGCTGCCGCTGCCGGCTGAGCCGGGGTCAGCACTTCGGCCCCGGCATCGGGTGCGTGCCCGGCCCCCGCCCCGGCCTCGGGTGCGAGCCCGGACCCGGACCCCTCGGTGCCGGGTGCCCGTCCGGGGCACTCCAGCAGCCTCGCGTACACCTCGCGTCTGCGGCCCCTCGGCTCGCTGCGGCCCTTCTCCCACGCGCGGACCGTCGCCCGGGTGACGCCGACCGCCGCTGCCACCTCCTGCTCGCTCATCGACTTCGCCTCGCGCAGTCTGCGCCGCTCCTTGGGAGAGGGCAGGGGGTTGTCCGCGGCGGAGTGGGTGGTGCCCTGCGTCATGAAGAACTCCCCGAAGCGCAGCACTCGGCATAAAAGTACATAACCGTATCTTGAGCGACACAACGGTTATTCGCCTGTTACATGGATAAAGCGCGTGTCGTTGGCAGCATGGCGGCGTGACCCAGATGACCGATCACGGCCCGCCGTACTCGCAGACCCCGGTCCTCGTGCAGGGCGGGCGGCGAGCCGCCCTGATGGCGTGTCTCGTGCGCGGGGCGACCGCCGCCGGGCTGGGGCTCGGCGCGGTCACCGTGCTGGTGATGGCGGTGTGGATCAGCTCCCCGTACCCGGACAACGGGCCCGAGGGAGCGCTGCACACCGCCGCGGCCTGCTGGCTGCTGGCCCATGGCACCGAACTCGTCCGCGCCGGCACCCTCTCCGGGACCCCCGCCCCGATCGGTGTCGTACCGCTGCTGCTGATGGTCCTGCCGGTCTGGCTGATCCACCGGGCCGCGCGCGACGGGCTGGTGCCGGATGAGGACGGACGGCTGCCACGGCCCGCCCCCTGGGGTGCGGTATGCGCGGTCAGCCTGGGATATCTGCTGGTCGGCGCGGTGGTGACGCTCTACGCGGCGGGCGGGCCGCTGACCGCTGACCCCTGGAGCGCGCTGGTCCGGATGCCGCTGGTGACCGGCTGCGCGGCGGTGGCCGGGGTGTGGACGGCAAGCCGCCGCCCCGATGGGCCGCTGCCCGAGTGGCTGCCGGGGCGGGTACGCGTCCTGCTGGCCCGCACCCGGGTGACCGTGGCGCTGCGGTCGGCGGCGGCCGGAGCGCTGGTGCTGATCGGCGGCGGCGCGCTGCTGGTCGGGTCGGCGCTGGTGTGGCACGCGGACGCCGCCCAGGACTCCTTTCTCCACCTCGCCGGCGGCTGGTCGGGCCGGCTCGCGGTGCTGCTGCTGGCCGTCGCGCTGGTGCCCAACGCGGCCGTGTGGGGGGCGGCGTACGGCCTCGGGCCCGGGTTCGCGCTCGGTACGGGGTCGGTCGCCACGCCGCTGGCGGTCACCGGCGACCCCGCCCTGCCGCGCTTCCCGCTGCTCGCCGCCGTCCCGGCGGAGGGGCCGGGCACGCCGCTGAACTGGGCGTGTGCGGCCCTGCCCGTGGTGGCCGCGCTGGTGATCGCCCGGTTCACGGTGGAGGCGGCCGCGCCCCGCCACGGGGAGCGGGAGAGCGCGTGGAGCATGCGGGACACCGCGCTGGCCGCGGGGCTCGGCGCGGCCGGGTGCGGGGTGCTGATGGCGCTGGCGGCGGCTGCCGCCGGGGGCCCGATGGGGACGGGGCGGCTGGTGGCGTTCGGTCCGGTGTGGTGGCGGACGGGCGCGGTGGCCCTGGGCTGGTCGCTGCTGATCGCCGTGCCGCTGGCGGTGGTGGTGCGCACCTGGCGGGTGCTCATGGCGGCCTGGACGGGCCGGGGCATGGGGGTGGGCCGGCCCGGCCGGTGGCCGTTCGGCGGAACGCGTGGCGAGGGGGGCGCGAAGGCGCACGGGGAGGCGCCGGACGAGACGCCGTCCGACACGCTCTCCCGGGCGCCGGTCCCGCCGGTGGGCGGAACGATGGGCGAGGGGTACGACTTTCTGCCGGAGCGCCCGGTGCGGGGGGCGGCCGGTGCGGGGGAGGCCCAGGACGGCCCCGCGCCATCGGGTCCCGGGCAGCCGCGGGACCTGGACCGGCCGCGGGACCCCGACCGGGCGGAGCACCCGGAGCGGGCACAGGACCCCGACCGGGCACAGGACCCCGGCTCCGGACCGGCCCAGGAGCCGGCACGGCAGCCCGAGCGCGAGGCACGGCCCGAGCCCGAGCCGCAGCCCGAGCCGGCACCGCTGCCCGAGCCCTGGGCGGCTCCCGCGAGCCCCTGGCCCCGGGCCCCCGCCCCCTTCGGCTGGCCCGCACCCACCGGCAGGGAGACCACCGGAACCCCGACGCGCACCGGGGCCACCGGAACCCCGGCGAGCACCGGAGCCCCGACGAGCACCGAATCCACGGAGAACACGGAGAGCACGGAGCACACGAAGAACACGGAGAGGGCGGCAGGCCCCGAGGCCACCGCCGCCTCCCCCGGGCAGTCGCCAACGCAACCGCCCGGGGACGGGCCGGAGCGGCCTACTCCTTGACGCCGATCACATCCCGCAGCGGCTTCGGCAGCTCCTGGTTGCAGGAGAGCTGGGCCTCCTTCGTCAGCGCGTCCCGCTCGCAGGTGTAGAAGTCGCGGTAGACGAGCTGAGCGGTGAAGGCCGCGGCCACGATGGCCAGCGCGATGCCGCCCATCACCAGCCCGGTCACCGCGGCCGTCCGCTGCGACCGGTTGGACAGCGACTTGTCGCCCCCCTGTGCGGCACCGGGCGCGGTCCCGGCCGGGGGTGCGGGTGCGGGGGCGGTCATCGCGTCGGCGCCCACGCGTCCGCTCTTCTGCGGCGCCCGCAGCGAGCTGATCGACCAGTACAGCGCCAGCGCGCCGAGCAGCAGCGCGATCTCCGTGAAGTCGAAGATCGCGAAGAAGAACGCCCACATGCCCGAGAGCAGCGCGTACCGCGCGCGGCGCTGGGACGGATCGGTCGGGTCCCAGCGCATGCCCCCCGAGGGGCCCTGCTTGTCGCCGTTCTGCCCGTTCGGTCCGGGGCGGCCGCCGAAGCCGCCGCCGGACGAGCGGCCCGGCTGGCGGCTGCTCCACTGGCCGCCCCAGCCGCCCCGCCCGCCCCGGTCGCCCGATGAGCCGTCCGAGGAACCGTCGGAGGAGCCGGACCCCGACTGATCGGGATTGTCGTTCGAGTTCGAGGGCTGCCGCGGCTGCCACGGCTGGTCCGGCTTCCCCTCCGGCGGTGGCGCGAAGGGGTTGTTGTCGTCGGTGGACTGGCGCTCCCGCGGCAACAGGAGGTCCGTACGGCGGCGTCGGTCCGGCATCTGGTGAACGTCTTCCCCTCAGACCCTTGTGCAGACGGGCCGTGTGTCGTCGTGCCCGTCGGAAGACGGGTGGTTGTCCCCTGACGCTACCTCCCGGCCACGCCCCCGTCCCGTGGGGGCCGTCCCGTGTGCCGGTATCGTTGCTGACGGTCGGCCTCTTCGTAGAGTTCCCCGTATCGGGGATCACGATTCGTTCGTACGACCGTACAAGTACGCAGGCTTCCGTTTCCGCGCGGGAAAACCGCGGGGAGACGCACGGCCGGCCGCATCCGCGCAGTCCACCACGCAGTCCACGCAGGTCCACGAACCATCCACGCAGGCCCCCGCACGATGACGCACGACCGCGCCCGTCCCACGGGCACCGCACCGGCAACCGCACTGGCAACGCACGCGAGAAAGAGACCCGCTGTGGCCTCCCCGCCCCCCTCCTCCCGCCCCGCCCGTCTGGTGGTCCTGGTCTCCGGCTCCGGTACCAACCTCCAAGCCCTTCTCGACGCCATCGCCGCCGACCCCGAGGGCTTCGGCGCCCGGGTGGTCGCCGTCGGAGCCGACCGGAACGGCATCGCCGGCCTGGACCGGGCCGAGCGGGCCGGGCTGCCGACATTTGTCTGCCGGGTGAAGGACCACGACTCCCGTGACGCCTGGGACCGCGCGCTGGCCGAGGCCACCGCCGCGTACGAGCCGGATCTCGTCGTCTCGGCCGGATTCATGAAGATCGTGGGCAAGGAGTTCCTCGCCCGGTTCGGCGGACGGGTCGTCAATACGCACCCCGCCCTGCTGCCCAGCTTTCCCGGGGCCCACGGAGTGCGCGACGCGCTCGCGTACGGCGCCAAGGTCACCGGGTGCACCGTCCACTTCGTCGACGACGGCGTCGACACCGGTCCGATCATCGCCCAGGGCGTGGTCGAGGTCCGGACCGCGGACGATGAAGCCGCTCTGCACGAGCGGATCAAGGAAGTCGAGCGAGCGCTGCTCGTCGAGGTCGTGGGGCGTCTGGCCCGTCACGGCTATCGCATTGAGGGACGAAAGGTAGTTTTCCCGTGACTTTTGACGCTACTGAGGCCAGTGTGGCTGCCGTCGCTGCCGAGGCTGCTGTGGCCGGGAAGCGGGCCATCCGGCGCGCGCTGATCAGCGTGTACGACAAGACGGGCCTGGAGCAGCTCGCGCTCGGTCTCCACCAGGAGGGTGTGGAGCTGGTCTCCACCGGCTCGACCGCCGCGCGGATCGCCGCCGCCGGGGTGCCCGTGACCCCGGTCGAGGAGCTGACCGGCTTCCCCGAGTGCCTGGACGGCCGGGTCAAGACGCTGCACCCCCGGGTCCACGCCGGAATCCTCGCCGATCTGCGGCTCGACTCCCACCGGGAGCAGCTCGCGGAGCTGGGCGTCGAGCCCTTCGGCCTCGTGGTCGTCAACCTCTACCCGTTCCGGGAGACCGTCGCGTCCGGCGCCTCCCCGGACGAGTGTGTCGAGCAGATCGACATCGGCGGGCCCTCGATGGTCCGCGCCGCGGCCAAGAACCACCCCTCGGTCGCCGTCGTCACCAGCCCCGGGCGGTACGAGGACGTGCTCACCGCGGTCCGCGGCGGCGGCTTCGACCTGACCGCCCGCAAGCGTCTCGCCGCCGAGGCTTTCCAGCACACCGCCGCGTACGACGTCGCCGTGGCCTCCTGGTTCGCCTCCTCGCACGCCCCCGCCGACGAGTCGGGCTTCCCCGACTTCGTGGGCGTCACCTACCAGCGCTCGCACGTGCTGCGCTACGGCGAGAACCCGCACCAGGCCGCCGCGCTGTACGTGACCGCCGCCGGCGGCGGGCTGGCCGGCGCGGAGCAGTTGCACGGCAAGGAGATGTCGTACAACAACTACACGGACACGGAGGCCGCGCGGCGCGCCGCGTACGACCACGCCGAGCCGTGTGTGGCGATCATCAAGCACGCCAACCCCTGTGGCATCGCGACCGGGGCGGATGTCGCCGAGGCCCACCGCAAGGCGCACGCCTGCGACCCGCTCTCCGCGTTCGGCGGGGTGATCGCGGTCAACCGGCCGGTCTCGGTGGCCATGGCGGAGCAGGTGGCGGAGATCTTCACCGAGGTCGTCGTCGCCCCGGCGTACGAGGACGGCGCCGTCGAGGTGCTCGCCCGCAAGAAGAACATCCGGGTGCTGCGCTGTACCGGGGCGCCCACGGCCGCCGCCGAGGCCAAGCCGGTGGACGGCGGGGCGCTGGTGCAGATGACCGACCGGCTCCAGGCGCCGGGCGACGACCCCGCGAACTGGACCCTGGCCTCCGGCACGGCGCTGGACGCCGATGAGCTGGCCGAGCTGGCCTTCGCCTGGCGGGCCTGCCGCGCGGTGAAGTCCAACGCGATTCTGCTGGCCAAGGGCGGTGCCTCGGTCGGGGTCGGCATGGGTCAGGTGAACCGGGTGGACTCCGCCAAGCTCGCGGTGGAGCGCGCGGGCGAGGAGCGGGCGCGGGGCGCGTACGCCGCGTCGGACGCCTTCTTCCCGTTCCCGGACGGGCTGGAGATCCTCACGGCCGCCGGTGTCCGGGCCGTGGTCCAGCCGGGCGGATCGGTCCGTGACGAGCAGGTGATCGAGGCGGCGGATAAGGCCGGCGTGACGATGTACTTCACGGGCACGCGCCACTTCTTCCACTGACCGGTACGGCCCGGTACTGATCGGGTACGGCCCGGTACGGCCCGGGTACGGTCCGGTACTGATCCGCGCTGATCGGTACCGGGCCGCCCGGGCCGCTCCCCCTCCGGGAGCCGGGCGGCCCGGCGGCCCGGCGGCCCGGCAGCCCGGAAGTCCCGCTGCTCAGCAGCTCGGCAGCAGCTTCAGCGAGCGGATCACCACCTCGCCCTGGAGATTGCGCCGTTCCAGCGGCTGCACACACCCCACCGGCTCCTTGAAGTCCCGCTCCCTGAAGAGCCGGGCGCCGGGGTGGTTCTCCACATAGCCGTTGTTGATCACCGACTTCGGCGCGCGGGCCCGGCCCCAGTCGCACGCCGCCGGCCCGGACCGCCAGTCCCGCTCGTCGTCGTACCAGGCGCACATCTCCCCCGCGCCGTCCCGCTCGCTGAAGAAGCAGACATGGCCCAGGGCGCACCGGTCGTACCCCGCCGCCTCCGCCGTCGGGGTGTCCCGCAGCACCATCACCATGAGCACGGCCGCGACCAGCGCCGCCGCCGTGGAGCCCCAGCCGACCGTGGAGCCGAGCGCCGATCCGGGCCGGCACCCGAACAGCCGTCTTCGCACGGGACGCTGTCCGAGGGGGCGCCGCCCCGGGAGACGGCGCGGCAGCCGGGGCGAGGGCCGGGTGCCCGAGACCGTCTCGACCCGGCGCAGCAGCTCCGCCGTGTCCAGCTCCGCCCGCTCCCGCGGGGTACGGGCCAGACACCCCGCCACGATCCCCCGCCACTCCCGCGGCAGGGCGGGCGAGAGGGTCAGCTCCGCGCCACCGCTCGCGTACCGCGCGGCGGCCTCCCTGCGGGCTCCGGGAGTGGCGCCGGCCAGGGGCAGTTCGCCGGTCAGCACCACATGGGCGAGGACGCCGAACGCCCAGATGTCCGCGGCGCCGCGCGGCTGCCGGGCGCGCTCGGCGGTTCCGGCCCACAGGAGTTCGGGCGCGGTGTAGTCGGTGGTGCGGAAGGCGGGGGCGTAGCCGTGGGCGGAGTGCGGTTCGGCCGCCGGATGGAAGTCGCCGAGCCGGACGCTCCGGTCGGGGAGCAGCAGCACATTGTCCGGGGTGAGATCGCCGTGCACCCAGCCGGCGTGGTGGAGCTGATGGAGGCCCTCGCAGACCTGGGCGAGGAGCGCGGGCCCGTCGGCGGGGCGCGGGCAGCGCCGGAGCAGGGCGTCGAGGGAGCCCTCGGCCCGTTCGAGCACGAGCACGGTGGCGCCGTGCAGCAGGGGCTCGGCGGGGTCGTCCACGGTCAGGGTCTCGTACATCCGGATCAGCCGGGGCTGTCGGAGCCGGCGCAGCACCTGGGCCTCGCGGGCGGCGAGTTCTTCGAGGTGGCGGAGTTGGCGGGGGGTGCGGGTGCCGGTGGGAAGGAATTTCAGGGCCACTTGGGCGGGGGCGTCCCTCGCGGGGGTCGTCCGGCGGGCCGCGTACACGGTCGCGAACGCGTCGGAGCCGAGCGGCTCGCGGACCTCCCAGGGGCCGACGCGGTATCCGGGCGGGACGGGCAGTGCCAGTGAGTCGAAATGCATAGTCATCGGACCCGCTCCACTCCAGGCTCGACTTCTGGGGTCTCACCGAGGAGGAGAGGCCGGGCCCGGGCCACCGCGATGGCTCCGTACACGGTTGGCTCCCTCCCGTGGACTCCCGCTCGATGGGGCACGGTGCTCACGGTAGGGAAGCGCGATAAACGTCTGCACAACGAATGCATACCGCCCGCGCGGGACGCCTCCGCCGTGGCCGGGACCCGCCGTCCGCCAGGGCCGTCCGGACACGCGGAAGGCCGCGACTCCCCTCGTCCCGGGCGGGTTTCCGGGGAGTCGCGGCCTTCGGTACGCGGATGTGATCAGTGGCGCGGACGGTTGAACCAGGCCGAGCCGTCGGACTTCGCGACGAACACCGCGATGAGGATGCCGAGAATCGTGTGGATCAGACCGACCACGATGAACGGCCAGATGCCGAGGATCGCCGTGATGACGCCGAAGACCAGCGCGGTGATGCGTATGCCGTTGCCGCCCTTGCCGAACTTGACGGCCAGGAAGACGGCGAGCACGCCCCAGAGGATCGCGAAGACGCCCATGGCGTACACCTGGCCGCTGGAGAACTCGGCCAGTTCCTGGAACTGGACGTCGTTCTTCAGCTCCTCGTTGCTCTTGGCGGCGTCGATGGCGGCGGCGCCCAGGAGGATCAGCGCCGCGCCGATCAGCTGGAGAGCGGCGATGACATAGAGCATGACGCGGGCGGCGCTCAGGGTGCCGGGCATCGTGGTCGGCGGGCCGCCGTAACCGCCGCCGTAACCACCGTCGTAGGGCTGGACGGGCGGGGCCTGCGGGTAACCGTAGGGGGGCTGTCCGGGCTGCCCCGGCGCCTGCCCCTGCTGCGGTTGGCCGTAGCCCGGCTGACCGCCCTGCTGCTGGCCGTAGGGGTTGTTCGGGTCGCCGAAGCTCATGGCGGGGACTCCTCCGTGTGGGGTGCGGGGACTGCGCGGTCCGAGTGGAGGAGCATCACATGATCGGCGGTTCGCCCCCCAGCCTTTCCGCGGCACTGGCAGCGGTCATGCTGGTTCGGCGCGGGTATTTTGTCCAGTCGGTAGCTGTATGTGTTGTGCAAGTGCAACGTCCGGTTCCGGGCGGGGGCGCGGGCCGCGGGGCCGGATTCGGGGGCCGCGGGGTCCGGGGCGCGGGCGCAAGTGGAACCGGGGCGGGTCCATCCGCGAGGATGGGGCCATGACCGCCCAGATTCTCGATGGCAAGGCCACCGCAGCCGCGATCAAATCCGATCTGACCGCCCGTGTGGCGGCCCTCCACGCGAAGGGAGTGACGCCCGGCCTCGGAACCCTGCTGGTCGGGGACGACCCGGGCAGCCGCTGGTACGTCAATGGCAAGCACCGGGACTGCGCCCAGGTGGGTCTCGCGTCCCTCCAGCGCGAACTGCCCGACACCGCGACGCAGGAGGAGATCGAGGCGGTCGTCCGGGAGCTGAACGAGAACCCCGAGTGCACCGGGTACATCGTCCAGTTGCCGCTGCCGAAGGGCATCGACGCCAACCGGGTGCTGGAACTGATGGACCCGGAGAAGGACGCCGACGGGCTGCACCCGATGAGCCTCGGCCGGCTGGTGCTCGGGGTCGAGGGGCCGCTGCCCTGCACTCCGTACGGAATCGTCCAGCTCCTGCGCCACCACGGTGTCGAGATCGCCGGTGCGAACGTGGTGGTCGTCGGGCGCGGGATCACCATCGGGCGTTCGATGCCGCTGGTGCTCACCCGCAAGTCCGAGAACGCGACGGTGACGCAGTGCCACACCGGTACGCGTGACCTCGCCGCCCATCTGCGGCAGGCGGACATCATCGTCGCGGCGGCGGGCGTACCGCATCTGATCAAGCCCGAGGACGTGAAGCCGGGCGCCGTGGTGCTCGACGTGGGTGTCAGCAGGGACGAGAACGGCAAGATCGTGGGCGATGTCCACCCGGGCGTCGCCGAGGTGGCGGGCTGGGTGGCCCCGAACCCGGGTGGTGTCGGTCCGATGACCCGTGCGCAGCTCCTGGTCAATGTGGTCGAGGCCGCGGAGCGCGCGGCGGGCGCCGGCGCGGCGGGCTGAGACGGGAGAGGCTGCCCTCATGGGCGTACGCATGAACGACGACCGCGCGGTGGAGGGCGGCCCGGGGGCCGGGCGGGACCGGGAGCCGGAGCCGGAGGGGGCGGGGGCGCCGGAGGAGGCCCGGGGTGCCGAGCCCGGGGCCGAGACCGAGCCCGGGGCCGGGCCCGGGTCCGGCGCTCGGCGGGGGGCCGAGCCGGAGCCGGATACCGGGGGCGAGCCTTCGCCTTCGCCTTCGGAGGAGCAGGAGCAGGAGCGGGAATCCGGGCCTCCGCGGCGCAGGCCGCCGACCCTCACCACCGACACCGCGCGCCCCGAGGGCGGCGGTCGCGCCGCCCCGGGGGACGCTCCCGCCCCCGCGCGGCAGTGGCCCCTGCTCACGGTCCTCGCGATCGTCGGGGCCGGTCTGCTGATCGTCGGCCTGGACCCCTTCGCCGAGGCCTTCCGCGTCGGGACGATCCTGGTCGGGGTGGGGCTGCTCACCGGCGCCGTGATGCGCAGGGTGGTGCCCTCCGTGGGCATGCTCGCCGTGCGCTCCCGCTTCACCGACATGGTGACGTACGGGGTGCTGGGCGTCGCCATCACGCTGCTGGCGCTGGTGGCGCAGCCGGGCCCCTGGCTGGAGCTGCCGTTCGTGGAGGACCTGGTGCGGTTCACCGTCCGGGAGCCGAAGTAGGCCGTTCACCCCGGTGTCCTCCCGTGGTCGCCCGCCCTTTCCCTGGTGAGAGGGCGGGCTTCGGATTGCCGGGAGAGAGTCGGCGGGGTGTGGCCGGCGGCACGGAAGTGAGCATTCCGGCGCGGTGTGATCGCTGTGCCGTGGATGCGAGACTGTGGCGGCAGCAGGGATGGGGGCGCACATGGGGCGCAGCCGGTATCCCTCATGCTCCCGTGCGCGCCGCTGTCAGGACCTGACATCCTGATCCCTGCGCATCCCTTCAGGTTGTCCGACAAGTCGGGCATCCGAGGTCGGTGCAGGGTGGGTGAGCGCGGGTCACAGCACCTACGTTCGGGGGACAAGGGGGTAGTCCATGGCTCGTTGGAAGCCGCTTCCGGAAGAGCTTGATCCGGAGGTCCGTGAATTCGCGGAGCAGTTGCGTCGGCTCGTCGACCGGAGCGGGCTGAGCATCGCGGCGGTCTCGGATCACACGGGCTACAGCAAGACGTCCTGGGAGCGGTATCTCAACGGGCGGATTCTGGCGCCCAAGGGCGCGATCGTCGCGCTGGCCGAGGTGACGGGGACCAGCCCGATCCACCTCACCACCATGTGGGAGCTGGCGGAGCGGGCCTGGAGCCGCGCGGAGGCGCGGCACGACCGCACCATGGAGCAGATACGGATATCCCAGGCCCGGGAGGCGCTGGGGGAGTACGGCTCCGGGGAGCCGGCGGCACCGGCGGCGGGCCGGGCGGCCTGGCCGCCCTACAAGGACCAGCTGGAGCAGGCGGTGGGCCCGGCGACGGCGCAGGCGCCCGCGTTCGGCCGTCCCGGCGGCCAGAGCAGGCACCGGGCGGCGCCGCCGCAGAGCAGGGGCGGGGGCGGGGGCCGAAGCGGGGGCCGGGGCGGCCGGCGCAAGGTCTTCCTGTTCCTCGGGGGAGTGGTCGCGGCGCTGGTGGTCATCGCGGGGGCGGTGCTGCTGACCGACCTCGGCGGGGACGGCGACGACGACACCACCACGGTCACGGCCAAGCCGTCGCCGTCGCAGTCCCGGAGCGCGCCGCCGCTGCCGGAGGGTGTGAAGTGCAGCGGGGAGAAGTGCGCGGGGGAGGACCCGCAGGTGATGGGGTGCGGCGGGGAGTACGCGAAGACGGTCTCGTCCGCGACGGTGGGGGAGGCGAAGGTGGAGGTTCGCTACAGCGAGGTCTGCCGGGCCGCCTGGGCGCGGATCACGGACGCGGCGCCGGGGGACACGGTGGAGATCGCTGTGGGTGGGGAAGGGAAGCAGACGGGGTTGGTGAACGCGGACAAGGACGCGTTTACGCCGATGACGGCGGTGGGGGAAGGGGAGGTTGCTGTCGCGTGCGGGGTTCTGACCCAGTCGGCGACAAGGTCCTGCACGGACAAGTAGCCTCCGCCCCGGGCTCCCTCCTCGCGCCGCGGACCCCTGCCCCCCCAGGACCCGTCCTCCCGGGCGACCCGAGCAGCCCTTCCGGGCGGGCCGAGCCACGAAATCCAGCCTCGCCGGCGGTTGAGCCGCACCACTCCAGCCCCGCCGGTGGTTGAGCCGCACCACTTCAGCCCCGCCGGTGTTGGAGCCGCACCACTCCAGCCCCTCCGGGGACCTGAGCAAACCCAGCCCCTCCGGCGTTTGAGGAGCGGGGGTTCGGGGGCTGGCCCCCGACCGTGGGCCGCAGGGTGCGGGGTCCTGTGGCACAGGGTCCGTCCTCAATCGCCGGACGGGCTGGGGGGTGCTGGACGGGCTGGGGTGTGCCGGGCGGGCTGAATTTGTTCGGGCTACCTGTGGTGCGGGGTCCGTCCTCAAGCGCCGGACGGGCTGGGGGGTGCTGGGCGGGCTGGGTTTGTGCGGGGCGCCCGTGGTGCGGGGTGCCTGTGGTGCGGGGGGCGGTCTCAAGCTTCACCGGAGCTGCCTCCGGGAGGTGCCCCCGGGCGGGCTTGGTGGGCTCGGGGCGCCCGTGGGGCGGGGGCGGGGGTGGGGTTTCTCGGAGCGGGCTCCGGGGGGTGTCCACGGGCGGGGGGCTGTGGGGGAGGGGGAGGGGGCAGAGGATAGCCTGGGCGCCGGATGTCTCTTCACATCAAGATTCGTCCCCGGGACAACCCGGGGGAGGGCCATCCGGACCCGGGGCACCACCCCCCACCGCCAGCTGTCTTACGGAGATCGCCATGACCCGCACTCCCGTCAACGTCACCGTGACCGGCGCGGCCGGCCAGATCGGTTACGCGCTGCTCTTCCGCATCGCCTCCGGCCACCTGCTCGGCCCGGACGTGCCGGTCAAGCTGCGCCTTCTTGAGATCACCCCGGCGCTGGGCGCCGCCCAGGGCACCGCGATGGAGCTCGACGACTGCGCCTTCCCGCTGCTGCGCGGCATCGACATCACCGACGACCCGAACGTCGCCTTCGACGGCACCAACGTCGCCCTGCTCGTCGGCGCCCGCCCCCGCACCAAGGGCATGGAGCGCGGCGACCTGCTGGAGGCCAACGGCGGCATCTTCAAGCCCCAGGGCAAGGCCATCAACGACCACGCCGCGGACGACATCAAGGTCCTCGTCGTCGGCAACCCGGCCAACACCAACGCGCTGATCGCCCAGGCCGCCGCCCCGGACGTCCCGGCCGACCGCTTCACCGCGATGACCCGCCTGGACCACAACCGCGCGATCTCGCAGCTGGCCGCCAAGACCGGTGCCGCCGTCTCCGACATCAAGCGCCTGACGATCTGGGGCAACCACTCGGCGACCCAGTACCCGGACATCTTCCACGCGGAGATCGCCGGCAAGAACGCCGCCGAGACGGTGAACGACGAGGCCTGGCTCGCGGACACCTTCATCCCGACCGTCGCCAAGCGCGGCGCCGCGATCATCGAGGCGCGCGGCGCCTCCTCGGCGGCCTCGGCGGCCAACGCCGCGATCGACCACGTCCACACCTGGGTCAACGGCACCGCCGACGGCGACTGGACCTCCATGGGCATCCCCTCCGACGGCTCCTACGGTGTGCCGGAGGGTCTGATCTCCTCCTTCCCGGTGACCACCAAGGACGGCCGCTACGAGATCGTCCAGGGCCTGGACATCAACGAGTTCTCGCGCGCCCGCATCGACGCGTCGGTGCGGGAGCTCGCGGAGGAGCGCGACGCGGTCCGCCAGCTCGGCCTGCTCTGATCCGTACACCGACCGCCCCCGGCCGCCCTCCCGGCGACCGGGGGCGGTCGCGTTCCCGGATCTCCGCGAACCGGGCCGGGCCTCGCGGTGCGGTGGCCCGGAACGGGCCGGGGCCCGGCGCCCCGGGCCGGGGAGGGGCGGTCAGCCGGTGTAGGTCTTGCCGAACCAGCCCCAGGCCGGCGGGGTCCGCAGCGCCCGGGGCCCGTAGACGAAGGAGTCGGAGACCGCCGCCGCCCTCGGCCGGAAGACCCAGACCGCCCCGGTGAACCCGTTCTCCCCCGGTGCGCTGACCGCCAGTTCGGTCTCCCCGTCGGCGTCGGTGTCGATCAGACGGGCCGCCGCGCCGAATCGGTCGTCGGTCTCGGCGGTGCCGCGCATCCACCCCCGGCCCTGGACGAAGCTCCGGGCCCCCGCCCCGGTCGGTCCGGCCGGTCCGCCGGGCAGGGTGAAGACCGCGCCCGCCCGGGCGCTCTCCCCGACGGTCTTGCCCTCGGCGCCCACCGCGATGTCCTCGTACCCGTCCCCGTCGATGTCGCCGACGGAGACCGCGGAGCCGAACCGGTCCGAGGGGCCCGCGTCCCCCGCGACGCCCGGGCTGCCCTGGTGGAAGCCCCCGGCGCGGTCGGTGGCCGGGCCGCCGGGGGCCCCGGGCACATAGGTGATCATGCCGCCCTCGGGGACGGGGGGCTCGTTCTCGTGGGCGCGGGTGTGGCCGACGACGAGATCCTTGAAGCCGTCCTGGTTCACATCGCCGATGTCGAGTGTCTCGCCCCTGACGGTGGTGCGCCCGGGACCCCCGGTGTACACGGAGGCCGGCCCCTCGGGGGTGCCCTTCCAGAACACGAGCGCGGGGGCGGCCCCCGCCACCGGGCTCCGCAGGGCCGCCACATCGGTGATGCCGTCCCCGGTCACGTCCCCGGCGGCCAGGGCCGCGATCTGCCGGTTCCGCTCGCCCGTGACGCACAGGGTGCGGGCCGGGGAGCCGTCCCGGTCGAACGGCCCGGACAGCACCCACAGTTCGCCGCCGTGCCCGGTGGTGGCGACATCGGGGACGCGGTCGCCGTCGAAGTCCCCGGTCACGATGTGGCTGCCCGAGCGCCGCTCGGAGCCGTCCAGCAGGGCCGTACCGCCGGTGAGGCCCTTCGGGCCGCCCCAGATCACGGAGAGGGTCCCGCCGCCGTCCGACCCCTCGTTGGGGGAGCCGACGACCAGATCCGCGAACCGGTCCTGGTCCAGATCGGCGGAGGTGAGGGCGGTGCCGTACGACTCCTCGGCGGCGGCGACCCCGGGGATGCCCGGGGTGTTCTGATGAAGGATCTGCCGGCGGCCGGCGGTCGCGCCGGACGCGGAGCCGTACAGCACCGCGACGTACCCCGCCATCTTCTCGCCGTCCACGGTTCCGAAGGGTGCCGCGGTCGTGAGGTCCTGGTAGCCGTCCCCGTTGAAGTCGTCCTCCGGCTGGGCGCGCACCGTTGTCTGCGGCGGGGCCACGAACTCCCGGGAGGGTCCCCGGACGGTGGCGGCGTGCCCCACCGGGGCGACGAGGAGGAGGGTGACCGCGACGGCGAGGGCCGGCCCCAGAGCTCGGGCCACACTGAGCGAGTTCATGATCAGCCCTTACGGTGAGTGTGGTGACGGGTGGACGGGGACGGGGAGCGGCGCGTGTCCCGCCCCCGGAGGCGCGGCACGCACCTGCTTGACCCGCTGAGCCGGGGAATGGTTGCCCTGTGATCCCGCCATCCCCGGCCCCGCCCACCGCCCCTGCCGGAGGCCCGGCCCCGCCCTCCCCGCGCCCCGCCCTCCCCGCGCCCCGGCTCCCGGCCTCCCCGCCTCGCTCCCCCCGCTCCGGCCGGCCCCGCCCGGCCCGCCGGCCGGTCACCCCTCGTCGTACCCCTCGGGCGCCGCCACCGCGTGCTCGGCGGCCCGGCTGGTCTCCTCCCAGGCGGCCCAGGTCTCCATCCGCCGGCGCGAGGTCTCGAAGGCGAGGTCGTAGGCCATCCCGCCGAGCAGCAGCCGCAGGGGCGGGTCGTCGCTGTCCACCACCTCCAGGACGGCCTCGGCGGCGAGGTGCGGCAGGCTGTCCGACGACCCCTCGGCGAACTGCCGCTCCATCTCCGCCCGCAGCGGTGCGTAGGCGCCGAGCGGTTCGGTGGTGGTCAGCCCCCGGGTGTAGAGCCCGGTCCAGTAGCCGCCGGGCTCCACGATGGTGACCTTGACCCCGAAGCCGGCGGCCTCCGCGGCCAGTGCCTCGCTCAGGCCCTCCAGGGCGAACTTGCTCGCGCTGTAGAGCCCGGTGAGCGGGAAGCCGCCGAGGGCTCCGATGCTGGAGATCTGGAGGATGTGCCCGGCGCGGCGCTCGCGCAGATGGGGCAGGACGGCCTGGGCGACCCAGAGCGCGCCGAAGAAGTTGGTCTCCATCTGGGCCCGGGCCTGCTCCTCGCCGAACTCCTCGACCATGCCCATGGCGAGGAAGCCGGCGTTGTTGACGACGACATCGAGCCGGCCGAAGTGGCGTACCGCCTCGTCCACGGTGGTGCGCACGGCGGCCCGGTCGGTGACGTCCAGGGGGCGTACGAGCAGCCGCTCGCCGTACTCGGCGCTCAGCGGCTCCAGCGGCGCGACGGTACGGGCGACGGCGACCACCCGGTCCCCGGCGGCGAGCGCGGCCTCGGCGAAGGCCCGGCCCAGGCCCCGGCTCGCCCCGGTGATGAGCCAGACGCGGCCGGCGGTGGAGGGGGTGCTGGTCATGGAGGGCTCCCGGGGCTGGAGGGTCGGAGGGATTGTGCGAGACGAGTCGTCCCGTCTCGCTCCGACTCTAGAGCGGGGCGGGGATCTGTGCAAGACGACCCGTCTCGTCTCGGCTACGGGCTAGGCTGGGCCCATGACGACCACGCCCAGGCCCCCCGACCCCTCCCGGCGCAGCCAGGCCGTCCGCCGGGCCGTCCTCACCGCCGCGCGGGAACTGGCCGAGGAGGTCGGATACGCGCGCCTCACCATCGAGGCCATCGCCGCCCGCGCGGGCGCCGGCAAGCAGACGATCTACCGCTGGTGGCCCTCCAAGGGGGCCGTCCTCTTCGACGCGCTGCTCGCCCTCGCCGAGGGGGAGGGCGGGCAGCCGGCCGGACTGCCCGACACCGGCGACCTCGAAGCCGATCTGAAGACCGTCCTCCGCGCCACCGCGGCCGAACTGGACGATCCCCGCCGGAGCGCCCCCCTGCGCGCCCTCGCCATCGAGGCCCTTCTCGATCCCGCTCTCGCCGCCGACTGCGCCGACCGGCTCGACCGGCCCCTCAGGGAGCTGAAGCGCGCCCGGCTGCGCGCCGCCCGGCGGGCCGGGCAGCTCGACCCCGGTGCCGATCTCGACCTGGCCATCGACCTGATCTGGGGTCCGCTGCGCGGTCGCTGGCTCCACGGCGAGGGGCCGCTCACCGCCGAGTTCGCCGACGCGGTCGTCGAGCACGCCCTCAACGGGCTGCGCCCGCCCGCCCGATGACCGCGCCGGCCGCCCGGCTTCGCGCCCTCACGGCCCGCCCGGCTCCCCGTGCGTCACCACGGTGTGATCAGTGGGCGTGGCCCGGTGCCGCCGGGGTGAAGTGGCCCGGGACGGCCCGGGTGGCGACCTGGAAGCGGTTCCAGGAGTTGATCACCGTGATGGAGGCGAGCAGATGGGTCAGCTCCTTCTCGTCGAACTCCTTCGCCGCCCGCTCCCACACCTCGTCCGGCACGAATCCGTCGGTCAGCTCCGTGACCGCGTCGGTCAGCTCGATCGCCGCGATCTCCCGGGCCGTGTAGAAGTGCCGGGACTCCTCCCAGGCGCCGAGCTGGATGATCCGCTCCACCGTCTCACCGGCCGCGAGCGCCTCCTTGCTGTGCATGTCCAGGCAGTAGGCGCAGCGGTTGAGCTGCGAGGCGCGGATCTTGACCAGCTCCAGGATCACCGGATCGACGCCCTTGCGGGCCGCCGCGTCCAGCGCGCGCATCGCCTTGAAGACCTCGGGGGCCAGGTTCACCCAGGGCAGCCGCTGTGGGTGTTCGGGGTTTCTGTCGGTGCTCATATGACCGAATCTAACGCCGGGGCACGGCCGGGCACGGTCGATTTCATGACAGATTCGGGGCCGATTCCGGTACGGGTCCTGGCGCCGGGCGCCCGGCGCCGGAGCGGTCCGCCGGAGCGGCGGGCGCACCTTCCGCGACCCGCTCAGGAACCGGCCGGGCACCCGCGCGCGTGGGACACCAGCAGGGGCACCCGGGGGCCCAGGGGGCGGGGCGAGTGGGTTGACCACTAGTCTTGCGGCGATTCAGAACAACAGTTTGACAGTGAACGGGGGCGGGCTGCTGATGGCACGGCGCAGGCTGAGGTCGAGCACGGTGGTGCTGGGCGGAATGGGCGTACTGGCGCTGACGATCACTTCGTGCGGGTCCGAACCGGACAAGCGCTGCGCCAACCGGTCGACCATGGAACATCTGTCCAGTTCCGAGTGCGACGACTCGAGCGGCAGCGGCAGCCACTACTACGGCGGCAAGGTCAAGAGCGGCCTGGTGGAGGGCGGCAGCTTCAACAAGTCGGCGGTGGACCGAGGCGGCTTCGGCTGCTCCGGCTCCGGCGGCGGCTGAGCCGGGCGGCGAGCGATGAAGCGCCACACCATCGAACCCCGCCCCGGCTGGCAGGAGATCGTCGAGGAGCAGGGGTGTGTCTACCCCCTGACCCGCTTCCCCGACGGCTCCCTGCGCCCCTACTGGGACGAGAGCGCGTACTACGAGTTCTCCCTCCCCGAGGTCGAGGCGCTGGAGGAGGTGGTCGAGGAACTGCACGCCATGAGCCTGGCCGCCGCCGCGCACATCGTCGAGCGGGACCGCTTCGCCGAACTCGGCGTCACCGATCGCCGGCTCGCCTCGCTGATCTCCGAGTCCTGGCGGCGCCGGGCCGAACTCCCGTCCATATACGGCCGGTTCGACCTGCGCTACGACGGCACGGGGCCGGCGAAGCTGCTGGAGTACAACGCCGACACCCCGACCTCCCTGGTCGAGGCCGCCAGCCCGCAGTGGTTCTGGATGGAGGAACGGTTCCCCGGGGCCGACCAGTGGAACTCCCTCCACGAACGGCTGGTGGATGCCTGGCGCAAGCAGGCCCCGCTGCTGCCGCCGGGACCGGTGCACTTCGCCCACTCGGACGGCGACGAACTCGGCGAGGACCTGATGACCGTCGCCTATCTGCGCGAGACCGCCCAGCAGGCCGGGCTCGACACCGAGGCGCTGTCGGTGGAGCGGATCGGCTGGGACCGGCTCTCCGGCCGCTTCGTCGACGACCGGCTGCGGTTCATCCGCTCCTGCTTCAAGCTCTACCCGTGGGAGTGGCTCGCCACCGACCGCTTCGGCCCCCATGTCCTGGACACCCTGGACAACGGGGGCGGCACCGGAACCACCTGCTGGATAGAGCCCGCGTGGAAGATGCTCCTCTCCAACAAGGCGCTGCTCGCCATCCTCTGGGAGCTGTACCCGGGCCACCCGAATCTGCTTCCGGCCTATCTGGACGGCCCCCGTGAACTCGCCGCCCGGCGGGGCTATGTGGCCAAGCCGCTGCTCGGCCGGGAGGGCGCGGGCGTCACCGTCCACGGAGCCGGCGCCGACCCCGTCGTACGGGACGAACCCTGCTGCTACCAGGAGCTGGCGCCGCTGCCCGACTTCGACGGCAACCGGGTGGTGCTCGGCGCCTGGGTGGTGGAGGACGAGGCGGCCGGGCTCGGCATCCGCGAGTCGTCCGACCTCGTCACCGACGGATACGCGCGCTTTCTGCCCCACCTCATCCGCTGACGCCCCTCCGCGCGGGCCCCTCCGCGCGGGCCCCTCCGCGCGGGGCCGTACGCGCGGGGCCGTACGCGCGGGGGCCCGCCGGGCGCCGGGCCTCCGCGCGGCGCCCGCCCACGCTCACGCCGACAGGACCGCCCGGAGCTGCTCCAGACCCCAGTCCAGGTCCTCCTTGCCGATCACCAGCGGGGGAGCGATCCGGATCGTCGAACCGTGGGTGTCCTTCACCAGCACCCCCCGGGCCATCAGCCGCTCGGAGATCTCCCGCCCCGTGCCCAGCGCCGGATCGATGTCCACACCCGCCCACAGGCCCCGGCCGCGCACCTCCCGCACCGCGCCGCCGCCGGTCAGCAGCTCCAGCTCGTGGTGGAGATGGTCGCCCAGCTCGGTGGCGCGCCGCTGGTACTCACCGGTGTCCAGCATCGCGATCACCTCCAGCGCCACGGCGCACGCCAGCGGGTTCCCGCCGAAGGTCGAGCCGTGCTCCCCGGGGCGGTGGACCCCGAGCACCTCCCGGGACGAGACCACCGCCGAGACCGGCACCACCCCGCCGCCCAGCGCCTTGCCCAGCAGATACATATCGGGCACCACGCCCTCGTGCTCACAGGCGAAGGTCCGCCCGGTCCGGCCCAGGCCCGACTGGATCTCATCCGCGATGAAGAGCACATTCCGCTCGCGGGTCACCCGGCGCACCCCCGCCAGATACCCGGGCGGCGGCACCAGCACCCCCGCCTCGCCCTGGATCGGCTCCAGCAGCACGGCCACCGTGTTCTCGGTGACGGCGGCCTCCAGCGCGGTGAGGTCCCCGTACGGCACGATCTGGAAACCGGGGGTGTAGGGGCCGTGGTCCGCCCGCGCCTCCGGGTCCGTCGAGAAGCTGATCACCGTGGTCGTACGGCCGTGGAAGTTGTTCGCCGCGACCACGATCTTGGCCGTGTTGTCCGCGACGCCCTTGACCCGGTAACCCCATTTGCGGGCGGTCTTCACGGCGGTCTCCACCGCCTCCGCGCCCGTGTTCATCGGCAGCACCATCTCCATGCCGCACAGCTCGGCCAGCCGGGTGCAGAACTCGGCGAAGCGGTCGTGGTGGAAGGCGCGCGAGGTGAGGGTGACCCGCTCCAGCTGCGCTCGCGCCGCGTCGAGCAGCCGGCGGTTGCCATGGCCGAAATTGAGCGCCGAGTATCCGGCGAGCAGATCGAGGTAGCGGCGTCCCTCGACATCGGTCATCCACGCGCCCTCGGCGGTGGCGACGACCACGGGGAGCGGGTGGTAGTTGTGGGCACTGTGGGACTCGGCGGCGGCGATGGCGCTCTCAGACACAGACACGGGGTCTCCGTTTCCTCTTCCTCGGATCTCTCAGAGGCAGGGCATCCGGCACGGGGCGGGGTGGTGCCCCTGGTTCTATCGTCGCTCGCATCGTGGACGGGGAAACCTTGCCGAAGGGCCCGGCGCTTAAGGTGGAGGGTACGCACGGCGACTGGCGAACGCGGAAGAGACCGCGGGGAAACCGTGTGCGCAGGAGCAGACGAGGTGCCGCCCGCCTGGGTGCCCCGGCGAACCCGTCAGCGGGGCGCCGACCGCTTCCTGCCTCTCCGGGCGGGGATCTCGGGACGCGTCCCGATGACAGCCCCAGGGGTGCCGCCCGCCTCCGCGCACGACCGGAGGACCGCACGGGCACGCCCCGGGGTTCCCGTCGTCTCACGGATACGGAGGACACCATGAGCACTCTTCCCCATCCCGCACCCGCCGCCCCTTCCGCCCGCCCGGCCCCCGCCGCCCACCCCGCGCTGCTCGCCGCCGACCCGGAGCTGGCCGCGCTCGTCGGCGCCGAGGAGCGGCTCCAGGCCGAGACCCTGCGCCTGATCCCCAGCGAGAACTATGTCTCCAGCGCCGTCCTGGAGGCCTCCGGCACGGTCCTCCAGAACAAGTACAGCGAGGGCTACCCCGGCCGCCGCTACTACGAGGGCCAGCAGAACATCGATCTGGTCGAGCGGCTCGCCGTCGACCGCGCCAAGGCCCTCTTCGGCGCCGAGCACGTCAATGTGCAGCCCTACTCCGGCTCCCCGGCCAATCTCGCCGTCTACCTCGCCTTCGCCGAGCCGGGCGACACGGTGCTCGGCATGGCCCTGCCCATGGGCGGCCACCTCACCCACGGCTGGGGCGTCTCGGCCACCGGCACCTGGTTCCGGGGCGTGCGGTACGGGGTGCGCCGGGACACCGGGCTCATCGACTTCGACGAGGTCCGCGCCGTGGCCATCGCCGAACGCCCGAAGATCATCTTCTGTGGTGGCACCGCCCTGCCCCGGACCATCGACTTCGCCGCCTTCGCGGAGATCGCCCGCGAGACCGGGGCCGTCCTGGCGGCCGATGTCGCCCATCTCGCCGGACTGATCGCCGGCGGCGCCCACCCCTCGCCGGTGCCGCACGCCGATGTGATCTCCACAACCACCCACAAGACCCTGCGCGGCCCGCGCGGCGCGATGCTGATGTCCCGCGCGGAGCACGCGCGCGCCATCGACCGGGCCGTCTTCCCCGGCCTCCAGGGCGGCCCCCACAACCAGACGACCGCCGGGATCGCGGTGGCCCTGCACGAGGCGGCCCAGCCCTCCTTCCGCGCGTACGCCCACGCGGTCGTCGCCAACGCCCGGGCGCTCGCCGACGCCCTGCTCGCCCGGGGCCTCGACCTGGTCTCCGGCGGCACCGACAACCATCTGATCCTCATCGACCTCACCGCCCGGGAGATCCCCGGCAAGACCGCCGCCAAGGCCCTGGACCGGGCCGGGATCGTCGTCAA
The DNA here is from genome assembly GCF_040296845.1 of Streptomyces sp. NPDC001985. Taxonomy (NCBI): domain Bacteria; kingdom Bacillati; phylum Actinomycetota; class Actinomycetes; order Kitasatosporales; family Streptomycetaceae; genus Streptomyces; species Streptomyces sp. NPDC001985. The sequence continues at coordinate 31,260 of NZ_JBEOYB010000052.1, read as the reverse complement.
CCACAACACCGTCCCCTACGACACCAGAAAGCCCTTCGACCCGTCCGGCATCCGGATCGGCACCCCCTCCCTCACCTCGCGCGGGCTCACCACCGCGCACATGCCCGCCGTCGCCGACTGGATCGACCGGGGCGTGCGGGCGGCCGGCGCGGGCGACGAGGAGGCGCTCACCGCGATCCGGGGCGAGGTCGCCGAGCTGATGGCCGCGTACCCGGCCCCCGGGCTGCCCCGCTAGGGAGTTTCTTTCGGGTCGGGCCGGGTCGGTGAGCGGGGTCCGGTGCCGTGGATCGCGAGGCGGAGGAGGGAGCCCACGCGGAGCGTCGGCGACCGACGACAACGCGGCGAGGCGCGGTGCCGGGGCTCGCGAGCCCGGCACGATCCGAAAGAGACGACCCAGCCGGAGCGGACCCCGGGCCCGCCCCGTCCGGCGCCGCCCGCCGCCCCGTCCGGCGGAGCCCTCGGGGGCCCGCCGGGCGGGGCCGTCCACCGGAGAACCGGACCCCGCCGGGCACCTGAGACAATGACCGGCATGGCCCAAGACCGACCCCGCGCCCTGTCCGGCATCCAGCCCACCGCCGGCTCGTTCCACCTCGGGAACTACCTCGGAGCGATCCGCCAGTACGTGGCGCTGCAGGAGACCCACGACGCGTTCTACATGGTCGTGGACCTGCACGCGATCACCGTGCCGCAGGACCCGGCCGAGCTGCGGGCCAACACCCGCCTCGCCGCCGCCCAGCTCCTCGCCGCCGGTCTCGATCCCGACCGCTGCACCCTCTTCGTCCAGAGCCATGTCCCCGAGCACGCCCAGCTCGGCTGGATCATGAACTGCCTGGCCGGCTTCGGCGAGGCCTCGCGGATGACGCAGTTCAAGGACAAGTCCGCCAGGCAGGGCGCCGACCGGGCCACCGTCGGGCTCTTCACCTACCCGATCCTCCAGGTCGCGGACATCCTCCTCTACCAGGCGGACTCCGTCCCGGTCGGTGAGGACCAGCGCCAGCACATCGAGCTGACCCGGGACCTCGCCGAGCGGTTCAACACCCGCTTCGGCGACACCTTCACCATCCCGGCGCCGCACATCGTCAAGGAGGTCGCCAAGATCTACGACCTCCAGGACCCGGCGATCAAGATGAGCAAGTCGGCCTCCACGCCCAAGGGCCTGGTCAATCTGCTGGACGAGCCGAGGACGACGGCGAAGAAGGTCAGGAGCGCCGTCACCGACACCGACACGGTGATCCGCTTCGACCCCGTCGAGAAGCCCGGGGTCAGCAATCTGCTCACCATCTACTCCACCCTCACCGGCACCACGGTCGCCGAGCTGGAGAAGGAGTACGAGGGGAAGATGTACGGCGCCCTGAAGACCGACCTCGCCGAGGTGATGGTGGAGTTCGTCACGCCGTTCCGCGCCCGGACCCAGGAGTATCTGGACGATCCGGCGGCGCTGGACACCGTACTGGCCAAGGGCGCGGAGAAGGCCCGCGCGGTCGCGGCCCGGACCCTGGCCACGGCCTTCGACCGGGTGGGCTTCCTCCCCGCCAGGCCCTGACCGGCCGCCGCCGGGACCCGGCCCCGGGCGCGTCGCCGAGGGGTCCGCGGGGCCGAGCCCTCCAGTATGGGGCCCGCCGGCCCCGCCCCGCTGTGGCCAACGCCTCTGGCCACACACGCCGTCCAGCCGCCACACTGGCGGCTGTACACCACCCGTTGTGACGGGGCGGCCGTCCGCTGGGCCGGCCGCCCACCCGAAGTGCGAAGGAGAACGACGTGGGGACCGTAACGCTCGGCGTTTCGATCGCGGTCCCGGAGCCCTACGGCAGCCTGCTCCAGGAGCGGCGCGCGAGCTTCGGAGATCCGGCCGCGCACGGCATTCCCACCCATGTCACCCTGCTGCCGCCGACCGAGGCCGATCCCGCGCTGCTGCCCGCCGTCGAGGCGCATCTCGCGGAGGTCGCCCGCGCGGTCCAGCCGTTCCCGATGCGGCTGAGCGGGACCGGGACCTTCCGGCCCGTGTCACCGGTGGTCTTCGTCCAGATCGTGGAGGGCGCCGCCGCCTGCTCCTGGCTCCAGAAGCGGGTCCGGGACGCCTCCGGGCCGCTGGTGCGCGAGCTCCAGTTCTCGTACCACCCGCATGTCACCGTCGCCCACGGCATCGCCGAGGAGGCCATGGACCGCGCCTACGCGGAGCTGGCCGACTTCGAGGCGGCCTGGACCTGCGCCTCCTTCGCGCTGTACGAGCAGGGCGCGGACAGCGTCTGGCGCAAGCTCAACTCCTACCCCTTCGGGGGCGCGGCGGGGTCCGTGCCCGCGCAGGGCTCCCCGGTGGACGAACCCGCGCCCCGCACCTCGTAGCACCGCTACACCGGCAGCCGGCGGAAGAGCGGGCGCGGCACATGCCGCAGCGCCGACATCACCACCCGCAGCACCCCCGGCACCCAGACCGTCTCCGAACGGCGCCGCAGCCCCCGTTCCACGGCGGCGGCGACCTCGTCGGGGGTGGTGGCGAGCGGCGCGTCGGGCAGATGCGAGGTCATCGCGGTGCGGACGAAACCGGGGCGCACGACCATCACATGGACCCCCGTCCCGTACAGCGCGTCCCCCAGCCCCTGGGTGAACGCGTCCAGTCCGGCCTTGCTGGAGCCGTAGATGAAGTTGGTCCGGCGGGCCCGCTCCCCGGCGACGGACGAGAGCACCACCAGGGAGCCGTGCCCCTGGTTCTGGAGGGCGGCGGCACAGACAAGACCGGAGGAGACGGCCCCGGTGTAGTTGGTCTGCGCCACCCGGACGGCCGCCGGCGGGTCGCCCTCGTCGCTCGCCTGATCGCCCAGCACCCCGAAGGCGAGCAGCACCATGTCGGTGTCGCCCTCGGCGAAGACCTTGCCCAGGACCTCCTCGTGGGAGTCCGGGTCCAGCGCGTCGAAGGCGACGGTGCGGACCTCGGCGCCGAGGCCGCGCAGCCCGTCGGCGGCCGAGTCGAGCGCGGGCGACGGCCGCCCGGCCAGCCGGACGGTGCGGCAGCGCCGGGCGATCAGCCGGCGGGCGACGGCGAGCCCGATCTCCGATGTGCCGCCGAGGACGAGCAGGGACTGCGGGGTGCCGAAGGCGTCCTTCATGACTGCTCCAGAGGTGCGTGTACGTCGGTGGGGCGCGGGTTCAGAGCCCGAGCCGGCGGGAGAGGTCCGAGGCGAAGACCCCGCGCGGGTCCAGCCGGGACCGCAGGGCGCGGAACTCCGGGAGCCGGGGGTACATCCCGGCGAGCAGCTCCGGGCGCAGCCGGGAGTCCTTGGCGAGATAGACCCGGCCGCCCGCCGCCGCGACCTCCTCGTCCAGCTCGTCGAGGAACTCCCCGAGGCCGTCGAGCCCGGCGGGGATGTCCAGCGCCAGCGTCCAGCCGGGCACCGGGAAGGAGAGCCACCCGGGGTCGGCCTCGCCGAACCGCTTGAGGACGGCGAGGAAGGAGGGGCAGCCGCGCCGGGCGATCCGCCGGACGATCCGGCGCAGCGTCTCCTCCCGACCGTGGCCGACCACGAACTGGTACTGGACGAACCCCTCCCGGCCGTAGATCCGGTTCCAGTGCGGCACGGCGTCCAGGGGGTGGAAGAAGGCGGTCAGCGGCTGGAGCCTGCCGGTGCGCGAGCGGGGGGCCCTGCGATACCAGAACTCGTTGAACAGGGCGACCGTGGTGCGGGTGAGCAGCCCTGCCGGTACGAGGTCGGGGGGTGCGGGCAGCCGCCCCGGGCGGAAGGCGAGCGGTGCGCGCCGGGCGCGCTCCGGCAGCGCGTCCAGCGGCGCGTGCTCGCCCCGGGTCAGGACCGCCCGGCCCAGCGCCCGGCCGCGCGCCAGCAGATCGATCCAGGCGACCGAGTAGCGGTAGCGGTGGTCGGTGGCGGCGAGCCTGGCCATCAGGTCGTCGAGGTCCGTGGCCCGTTCGGTGTCGACGGACATCAGCGAGGTCTCCACCCGGTGCAGCCGGAGGGTCGCCGAGAGGATCACCCCGGTCAGGCCCATGCCGCCGGTGGTGGCGTCGAAGAGGTCGGTGCCGGGGGTCACGGTGCGGATCGCGCCGTCGGCGGTGAGCAGTTCGAGCGAGCCGACATGGCGGGAGAAGGCGCCGCTGACGTGGTGGTTCTTGCCGTGGATGTCCGCGCCGACCGCGCCGCCGACGGTGACCTGCCGGGTGCCGGGGGTCACCGGGACGAACCAGCCGAGCGGCAGCAGGACCTCCATCAGCCGGTGGAGGCTGACGCCGGCGTCGCAGACGACCGTGCCCGCCTCGGTGTCGACGGCGTGGACGCGGCGCAGACCGGTCATGTCGAGGACCGTGCCGCCCGCGTTCTGCGCCGCGTCCCCGTACGCCCGGCCGAGCCCCCGGGCGATGCCGCCGCGCGCGCCCCACTCCCGTACCGCCGTGGCGGCCTCGTCGGGGGAGCGGGGGCGGAGCACGGAGGCGGTGGTGGGGGAGGTGCGGCCCCAGCCGCTGACGGAGACAAAGGGGTCAGGGGGGTGGGCGAGGTCGGCCGCTGCTGGCTCCGCGACGGCGGACCGGGGGGTCTCGGCAGGCATGGGGAAGACCGTATAGCCGGTTATGCCCACATTTTTGGAGTACTGGATGGACTCGCCGAAATGGGTGATTAAACGAGTGTCATCAAAGAATGGCCGGAGTTGTCGGGTGGGCGCCCAGAAGAGTCGACCGGAGGAGTCGTCCGGGGCCGACCGGGGCCGGGTGGAGCCCCCGGGGCCGGGTGGAGAGCCGGAGCACCGGGCCCGGGCTCATGAGGAAGAAGGGGTGGCGCATGGGATACGCCGACTGCGCGGCGGCCGACAGGGCGGTGCTCGTGGTGCTGCGCGACTGCGGCAGCCGCCCGGGGATCGCCCCGGCGGCCCGGGCGCTCTCCTTCGCGGGGGAGCACGCCGCCCTCTGGCTCGCCGGGGGCCTGACCGCCGCCGCGGCGGACGCCGCCCGCCGCCCGGCCTGGCTCCGCGCCACCGCCCTGGTGGCCGGGGCCCATCTGGCGAGCCTCGGGGTGAAGTACACCGTCCGCCGCAGGAGACCGGGGCCGCTCTCCCCGGCCGCCGCCGTCCCCGCCGTCCCCGGCGGCCCGGCTCCCCGGCTCACCGGCGCCGGACCGGCCGCCGCCGGCCGGCCCGCCCCCGATCCGTCCCCGGCTCCGGCCGCTCGGCGGGTTCCGGCCGGGGCCGGGGGCGGGCCGTCCGGCGGGGTCCCGGGAGGGGGCGATCCGGGGGAGCCGCTTCCGTACGGGACATCCGGCCGCACCCGGGCACCCGGCGGGAGCGGAACGGGGCCGGGTCCGGCCGGGGACGGCGGCGGCCGGGGGGAGCGGCCCCGGCCGCCGGGCGGCCACGCGGCCGGCCGCCCGGGCCCGGCTCCCGGTGCCCTCCCGGGGCCCGTGGGACGGGAACTCCGCCGGCCCCTGGTGGGGACGGCCGGGCCGTACGCGTTTCCCAGTTCGCACGCGACATCCGCCGCCGCGGCGGTGGTCGCCTTCGGGGCGCTCTTCCCGGCGGGGGAGAGGGTGGTGGTGCCGCTGGCGGCGGCCATGTGCGTGTCGCGGCTCGTGGCCGGGGTGCACTACCCGTCCGATGTCGTGGCGGGCGCCGCGCTCGGCGGAGCCGTCGCACGGCTCGGGGCCCGGTGGGTGAAGGGAGCGCTCCGCCCCGGGAGCGGGGGCGGGGGCGGGGGCGCCGGCGGGGTCCCGGGTGCCTGGAGCACCGTGCGTCCCGGAAGCGCCCGGGGTTGGGGTTGGTCGGGCTCCCGGGGCTTCTCCGCCGCGTCGGGCGTTCTGGGCTCGTCGGGTGTCCTGGGTGTCCTGGGCTCGGCGGCCTCGGCGGGTTCGTCGGGCTTCCCTGGTTCCTCGGGCTCGTCGGGTGTCCGGGGCTTCCGGGGCTCCTCGGGTCTTCCTGGCCTCCTGGGCTTCCCGGGTTTCCCTGGCTCCTCAGGCTTTCCTGGCCTCCGCCGCTTCCCAGGCTTCCCACGTTCCTCAGGCCTCCCGGGCTCGTTGGGTGTCCGGGGTGTCCGGGGTGTCCGGGGTGTCTGGGGCGTCCGGGGCTCGTCGGGCTCCTCGGGTTTCCCTGGAGTCCGGCGCTTCCTGAGCCTCCCTGACTCCTCAGGCTTCCCGGGCTTCCGGGTTTCCCGGGTTTCCCCGGGCTCGGCGGGCTCCTCGGGCTTCCCAGGTTCCTCAGGCCTCCCGAGCTCGTCCGGCTTCCCTGGTCTCCGGCGCCTCCCCGGTCTCCCGGGCTCCCTCCGTTCATGGATCTCCGGGAAGGGAGCCCCGTGACCGAGCCCGGCACCGTGCTGCTGGAGCGGCCCGAGCGGCCCGGGCGGCGCGCACGCAGGCCCGTCCCGACCCGTGCCCGGAGCCTCCCCCGCGGTCTGCTCAGCACCGCCCGGCCCCGCCAGTGGGTCAAGAACACCCTCGTCGCCGCCGCCCCCGCCGCCGCCGGGGAGCTGGACTCCCTCCACAACGCGGGCCGCCTCGCGATCGTCTTCCTGCTCTTCACGGCCGCCGCGGCGGCCGTCTACCTCGTCAACGACGCCCGCGACGCCGAGGCCGACCGCGCCCACCCGGTGAAGTGCCGCCGCCCCGTCGCCGCCGGCGAGGTTCCCGTCCCCGTCGCCCACGCCGCCGCCGCCCTGCTCGCCGCGGTCGCCGTCGGCGGGGCCGCCACCCTGTGCGGCGCCATGACCGGCGCCCTGCTCACCGCGTACCTCTCCATGCAGCTCGCCTACTGCATCTGGCTCAAACACGTCCTCGTGGTCGACATGGCCGTCGTCACCACCGGCTTTCTGCTCCGCGCGATGATCGGCGGTGTCGCGCTCGGCATCCCGCTCTCCCGCTGGTTCCTCATCACCACCGGCTTCGGCGCGCTCTTCATGGTCGCCGCGAAGCGCTACTCCGAGGCCGTCCAGATGGCGGGCGGCAAGGGCGCGACCCGGGCCCTGCTCACCGAGTACACCACCGGCTATCTGCGCTTCGTCTGGCAGCTCGCCGCCGGGGTCGCCGTCCTCGCCTACTGCCTCTGGGCCCTGGAGAGCGGTGGCGCCGACGACCGGTCCCTGCTGCCCTGGCGGCAGCTCTCGATGATCGCCTTCATCCTGGCCGTGCTGCGGTACGCCGTCTTCGCGGACCGCGGCACCGCGGGCGCCCCCGAGGACGTGGTGCTGCGCGACCGGGCGCTGGCCGTCATCGGCCTGGTGTGGGCGGCGATGTACGCACTCGCCGTCGCCGGTCTCTGAGCGGCCCCGGTGACCTGTGGCCGCCGCGGAACCCGGGTGGCACAAACCGGGCCCGGCAGGGTAGGCGTACCGGCATGGACTGGTTGACAAGGCTCCCGCTCATCGGCCCCTGGCTCGCCCGGCTGATGCGCACCCACGCCTGGCGCTCGTACGAAACGCTGGAGCGGGTGCACTGGGCCCGGCTCGCCGCCGCCATCACCTTCCTGAGCTTTCTCGCCCTCTTCCCGCTGATCACCGTGGCGGCGGCGGCCGGCGCCGCCCTGCTGAGCGATGACGCGCTGCACCGGCTGGAGAGCCGGATCAGCGACCAGGTCCCGGGGATCTCCGACCAGCTCGACATCGGCTCGCTGGTCGCCAACGCCGGTACGGTCGGACTGGTCGCGGGCGCCCTGCTGCTCCTCACCGGCATCGGCTGGGTCGGCTCGATACGGGAGTGCCTGCGGGCGGTGTGGGGCCTCGACGGTGTGGACGAGGGAAATCCGCTGGTCCGCAAGGCCAAGGACGCGGGGGTGCTGCTCGGCCTCGGCGCCACCGCGCTCGCCTCGCTGGCCGCGTCGGCGCTCGGCTCATCGGCGGTCGGCTGGGGCGCCGACCGGCTCGGGATCGACCGGGGCGGTGCCGAGGGGGTGCTGCTGTCGGCGGCGGCCATCGCCATCGCCGTCGTCGCCGACTTTCTGCTCCTGCTCTATCTGCTGACCCTGCTCCCCGGGGTGCATCCGCCGCGCCGCCGTCTGGTGGTCGCCGGACTGATCGGCGCGATCGGGTTCGAGCTGTTGAAGCTGCTGCTCAGCGGCTATATGCAGGGGGTCGCGTCCAAGAGCATGTACGGGGCCTTCGGTGTGCCGGTGGCCCTGCTGCTGTGGATGAACTTCACGGCGAAGCTGCTGCTGTTCTGTGCCGCGTGGACGGCCACCGGCAAGGCGCCGGTGTCCGGCGAGGAGGAGGCGGGGGCCGCTCCCGGGGGCGGGAGCACCCCCGTGGAGGGCGCTCCCGCCCCCACCGGGGCGGCGTGAGCGGTGCCGGGCACCACCGGACCGGTGCGGCCGGTGCGGCCGGTGCGGCCGGTGCGGCCGGTGTCCGCGGTGCTCGCAGTGCTCGCAGTGCTCGCGTTGCTCGCGGTGTTCCCGGTGCTCAGCCGCGCCGGGAGGGCCAGCGCCGGTTGACCACGAAGACCGCCGCCGCCAGCGCGATCAGCGCCCCGCCGGCGATGGCGAGCGCTGTCCCCACACCGCTGGAGGACTCCTCGCCGGAGGCGGTGGCGACCGTCCGCGCCGGTGCGTCGCCGTCGTCCTTCGCCGGTCCCGCCTTGCCGGTGTCCTCGCTGGGCGCGGCGCTGGTGGCGGTGGTGGGCGCCGACCTCGGCGCGACCAGCTCGCCCACCGGGACGACCTTCCCCGTGGCGGCGAAGCCCCAGTCCAGCAGGTCGGCCGCCTCCTGGTAGACGGCGTTGCCCCCGCCGGAGTCCGGGTTCATGACGGTCACCAGCAGCACCTTCCCGTTCCGCTCGGCGACCCCGGTGAAGGTCGCGCCCGCGTGGGTGGTGTTGCCGTTCTTGATGCCCGCGATGCCCTTGTAGGGGGCGATGCCGTAGTCGCCGGTGAGCAGCCGGTTGGTGTTCTGGATCTCGAAGGTCTCCCGCTTGCCGCCGTCCGTCCCGCCGGGGAAGTCGGCGCTGACGGTGGAGGCGTACTCGCGGAAGTCCTTCTTCTGCATCCCGCTGCGGGCGATGAGGGTGAGGTCGTACGCGGACGAGACCTGGCCGGCCGCGTCGTAGCCGTCCGGCGAGACGACCTGGGTGTCGAGGGCCTGGAGCTCCTCGGCGTGGGCCTGCATGTCCTCGACGGTCCTGTCGATGCCGCCGTTCATCGCGGAGAGCACATGGACCGCGTCGTTGCCGGAACGCAGAAAGACCCCGAGCCACAGATCGTGGACCGAGTAGCTCAGATCCTCCTTCACCCCGACCAGGCTGCTCCCGGGGCCGACGTTCTCCAGCTCCTCCGATGACACCTTGTGGGTGGTGGCCTTGGGCAGCTTCGGCAGCAGGGTGTCCGCGAAGAGCATCTTCATCGTGGAGGCCGGGGGGAGCCGCCAGTGGGCGTTGTGCGCGGCCAGCACATCGCCGTTCTCGGCGTCGGCGACGATCCAGGAGCGCCCGCTCAGATCCTTGGGCAGCACGGGTGCCCCCGCGCCGAGACTGACCTGGGTGCCCGCCTTGCCGAGCAGGGAGCCGCCGACGGTGGACATGGCCGCGGGGGGATTCGGGTGCCCCGGCTTCTTCGGCTTGTCCGGCCGCTTCCGCTTCTCACTGCTGCCCGCCTTCCCCTTCGGCTTGTCGTCGTGGGTGTCCGCCGAGGCGGGCACGGCGAGGAGGAGGGGGAGGAGCGAGGCGGCGGTGACCGTCAGCAGCGATCGCTTCACGGTCTTCTTCAGGGCGGGCACGGACGTGAAAGTACAGGGAAAAAGAGAAAATATGCTTGTCGGGTCGGTGACTCGCCGGGGAGGCCGCCGGGACAGCCCACCCCGGAAGCCCCGGTCCGGGGCCGCCCCGGATACTGGGTCCATGAAGCTCAGCCGCCCCGTGTCCTGGTTCCTGCTCGCCTTCGGGGTGTGGAGCTGGTTCATCTGGGTCACTTTCGTCAAAAACCTGTGGCAGGACGGCAGCGGGCTCGCGTTCGACGACGCCGGCGACCCGACGGCGTACTTCTGGGTCCACCTGCTGCTCGCCCTTACGTCCCTGCTGCTGGGGACGGTCATCGGAGTCATCGGGTTGCGCGGGGTCCGCGCCTTGCGGCGCGAAGGATAGGGGAGCTTCCTGTGATGGTCGTCGTCCTGCTGGTCATGGTCGCCGTGATCGCCGTCCTCGCGGGGGCGCACTGGTATGTGTGGCGGAGACTCGTCCATGACACGACGCGCGGCGGAGGGGCGGCGCGCCGGGCGGGCACGGTGGCGATTCTCATCCTGCCGGTGCTCTCCATCGGGGCCCTGGTGTCGGGGCGGGCGGGTTTCCCGTTCCGGGTACAGCAGATTCTCGCCTGGCCGGGCTTTCTGTGGCTGGTGGTACTGCTCTATCTGGTGCTGTGGCTGGGGGTGGGGGAGGTGGTACGGGCGCTCTGGCTGCGCCGCGACCGCCGCCGCCCGGCAGCCCCGGCCGCTTCCGGCGACGGGGCCCGCCGCCCCCCGGCGCGACCCGCCGACTCCGTATCGACCCCCGGGTCCTCCGCCGGACCGGAGTCCGGGCCGGCGTCGCCTTCCGGGCCTGAGACCTCCGCCGGACCCGCGTCCGCGCCGGCGTCGCCTTCCGGACCCGCGCCCTCCTCCGGGTTTTCCGGACCCGCGCCCGCGCCCGTGTCCGCGTCGGCTTCCGGGCCCGCGTCCGAATCCGCGCCCGGGCCCGTCCTGGCCGGGACCACCGACCCGACCGCACCCGCACCCACTTCCACTCCCACTCCCACCCCCGCCAATTCCCTCCCCACCTGCCTCGACACCCCCTCCGCCGGCGGCTCGGCCGAGGTCAAGGCCGAGGCGTCCCCCGGGGCGCCCGATGCCGGGCGCGCCCTCTCCCGGCGGCTGTTCGTCTCCCGGGCGGTGGGCGCGGGAGCCGCGGCGGCGGCGCTGGCCACGGTCGGCCACGGTACGCACAGCGTGCTGCGCGGCCCCCGGATCAAACGGGTCACCGTCCCGCTGGCCAAGCTCCCGCGCTCGGCCCACGGCCTCCGGATCGCCGTCGTCAGCGATATCCATCTGGGGCCCATCCTCGGCCGCGGCCACACCCGGCGGATCGTCGACACCATCAACTCCGCCCAGCCCGATCTCGTCGCGATCGTCGGCGACATGGTCGACGGCACCGTCGCCGACCTCGGGACCGCCGCCGAACCCCTGCGCGGGCTCCGGGCGCGGCACGGCTCCTTCTTCGTCACCGGGAACCACGAGTACTACTCCGGCGCGGACGAGTGGGTCGACCATGTGCGGGAGCTGGGGCTCCGACCGCTGGAGAACGAGCGCGTGGAGATCGCCGGCGGCTTCGACCTCGCCGGAGTGAACGACATCGAGGGCGAGAACACCGGCCAGGGACCCGACTTCGTCCGGGCGCTCGGCGACCGGGACCGCTCCCGGGCCTCGGTGCTCCTCGCCCATCAGCCCGTGGTCATCCACGACGCCGTCGACCACGGGGTGGATCTCCAGCTCTCCGGCCACACCCACGGCGGCCAGCTCTGGCCCGGCAACCACCTCGCCGCCCTGGCCAACCCCACCGTCGCCGGCCTGGAGCGGTACGGCGACACCCAGCTCTACGTCAGCCGGGGCGCGGGTGCCTGGGGCCCGCCCGTGCGGGTTGGTGCCTCGTCGGACATCACCATCGTCCAGCTCGCCTCCCGCCAGGCCTGACGGCCCGACCCGGGAATCCGGGACCTCCCGGCCGCCCGACGGCGGCCCGGCGCCCCTCCCGGTGCCCCCGGGGGATCACTCCGCCTCCGGCTTCGTCTCCCGCTCCCCGGCCCCGGCGGTCTTCCTCCGGGCCCTGACCCCGGCGCGCGCGCCGGTCCGGCCCCCGGCACCGGTGGTCCGCCGCGACGCGACCGACTCCGCCATCCCGGGCAGCAGATCCGTCAGCAGCTCGTGCACATCGTGGACCAGGGGCCGCAGCACCCGGAACCGGGCGAGGACTATCCCCCGGGCGGTGAGCCGGGCGCCCTGCGCCGCGAGCTTCCGGCTGCGCTCACGGCCCTCCGAGCGGTCGAAGACCCAGTAGAGGACCAGACCCATCTGGGAGAGCCACATCAGCTCCGGCAGGGCGCCGGCCAGTTCGGCGGGCACCTTGGTCCGCGTCCCCGCCAGGACCTGCCGGTGGACCGCGATGGCCTCCTCGCGGGCGGGCTCCGACTCCTGCGAGAAGGGGCTGAGCGGACTCTCGGGATCGGCCGCGTTCTTGAAGAACTGCGCCGCGAACTCGTGGTACGGCTCGGCGATGTCGAGCCAGGCGAGCATCACCCCGGCGAGCCGCGCCTCCAGCGCGGTCTCCGCCTCCAGCACGGGCCGGACCGCCGCCCGGTGCTCGGCGGCGATCCGGTCGTAGAAGCCCTGGATGAGGTGTTCCTTGGAGGAGAAGTAGTAGTACGCGTTCCCCACCGAGACACCGGCCTCCTTGGCGATGGCCCGCATCGTGGTCTTGTCGTAACCGTGCTCCTGGAACAGCCGCAGGGCCGTTTCGAGGATGAGCGTGCGGGTCTGCTCGCTCTTCGGGGCGTTCTTGGGGGCCGGCGCGTCTGTCACGGTGTCCGAGCCTAACGGGGGATCGCGCACCGGTCGTCGCAGGGAGCGGCGGCCCCGCTCCCGGCCCCCGCCACATCGCCCGGCCCGGCGCGGACGCCGGCTCCGGCCCCGGCGTCCACCGGGCCCGGTCCGGAACCGGACAGCTCGCGGTACTTCGCCGCGGCGAGCATGGTGACCCGGACGAAGGGCGCTCCGGCGGGGGTGGCCAGCCAGTGGGCCTTGGGCCGGTGCTCGGCGAGCGCCCACAGACACACCACCCAGGCGGCGGCCCCGCTGTAGACCTGGCCCCGGTCGCCGATGACGGTGATCTCCCGCAGTGTCCGGCTGTGGTCGAGTCCGGGGTAGCGCCGCCGGGCCTGCTCGGACCCGGCGGCCACCAGCGTCAGCGGCACCAGTTGGCGCTGGCGCCCGAGCCAGTGCCGCAGATGGACACAGAGCGAGCAGCCGGCGTCGTAGAGGACGGTCAGCCGGCGGACCGGGAGACGTCCGTGGGGGCCGTGCGCGCCGGGGGCGCCGTGGATCTGCCGCGCGGTCATGGCGTCACGCTCCGGCCGGGCCGCCGGCGGGCGCGGTCCACCCCTGCGCCGGTACGGGAGGCACCATCTCGCGCTCCATCACACCGCGCCGGCGGATCTTGTTGAGGACGTAGACGTTGCACAGGTGCATCACGCCGAGCACCAGCAGGACGACACCGAGCTTCACCGAGAGCGCGTCGAAGAGTCCCCGGGTGTCCTCGACGGTCTTGGAGACCCGGAGATAGAGAGCGACGAACCCGAGGTTCACCAGATAGAAGCCGACGACCAGGAGATGGTTCACGGCGTCGGCGAGCCGCTCGTTCCCGTGCATCACATCGGCGAGGAAGATCCTGCCGTTGCGGCTGAGAGTGCGGGCCACCCAGACCGTCAGGGCCACGCTGATCAGCAGATAGACGATGTACCCGACCACATTGAGGTCCATGCCCCACGCTCCTTGAACGCGTTCAAAAAGGCTGTCGACGATGACAGTAGACCTCTTTTTGAACATGTTCAAGACGGGAGGCGGGGGCGGAAATCCGGAGGCGGCGGAGGACGGGACGACCTACCCTCGGCCCGGTGACGCTTACTCATGACCTGGCAGGCTCGGGCCCCGTGGCCGTACTGCTGCACTCCACCGTCTGCGACCGCAGGATGTGGGACCCCCAGCTCCCCGCCCTGACCGAGGCCGGACTGCGCGTGGTGCGCCCCGACTTCCGGGGGTACGGCGAGACGCCCGCGGCGACCGCCCCGTACACCGACGCCGGCGATGTGCTCGCGCTGCTGAACACCCTCGGCATCGAGCGCGCCGCGCTGGTCGGCTCCTCCTACGGCGGCCGGGTCGCCCTGGAGATCGCGGCCCGCGAACCGGACCGGGTGACCGCGCTCGCCCTGCTCTGCCCGGGCCTCCCCGACCAGGGCGAGAGCCCCCGACTCGCCGCGTTCGACGAGGCGGAGACCGCGCTCTTCGAGGCCGGCGACCTGGAGCGGGCCGCCGCGCTCAACGCGGAGACCTGGCTCGGCCCGGAGGCCGGCGAGGCGACCCGGGAGGCGGTACGGCGCATGCAACTGCACGCCTTCCGGGTGCAGTCGGCGGCGGCCGAGGAGTACGGCGGGGACACCGACTTCGACGTATCGGCGCTCACGGCGGTCCGCGCGCCCGCCCTGGTCCTCTCCGGCGCCCACGACCTGCCGGACTTCCGCGCCACGGCGGCCCGGCTGCCCCGGCTACTGCCGCGCGCCCGCCACCGCGAGCTGCCCTGGGCGGGGCATCTGCCCGGCCTGGAGCGCCCGGCGGAGATCAACGGGGCGCTGACGGAGTTCCTCACCGAACACGCCCGCCCCTGTATGAGCGCCCGGGACGTCCATCTGCTGCTCGACCTCTTCGCCGGCGCGGGCGTCCGGGTGTGGGTCGACGGCGGCTGGGGGGTGGACGCGCTCCTCGGCGAGCAGACCCGTCCCCACCAGGATCTCGACATCGCCGTCGACCGGCTGGACTTCGCCCGGCTCCGCGCGGCGCTGACGGACGCGGGCTTCACCCACGTACTCCACGACGGCCCCTTCAACGAGGTCCTCGCCGACCCCGGGGGCCGCCATGTCGACATCCACCAGGTGGACTTCGCCACCACCCGCCGCGACGGGGCGGGCACCGAGATCCACGGCCCCCTCGGGCTGGCGTACCCCGTGGGCTCGCTCACCGCGACCGGCACCGTCCTCGGCCGCACGGTCGACTGCATGTCGGCCGCTTCCCAGATCGCGAGCCACACGGGGTACGCCATCGACGAGGACGACCTGCGCGATGTCCTCGCCCTCCACCGCCGCTTCGGGCTCCCGTTGCTGCCCGCGCACGAGGAGTTCCTCTCCCGCGCGGGGTGAACGGGCCCGGGGCGGTGCCGCTACATGCTGCTGATCGACCGGGCGTAGCCGATCTGGCCCATGATCTGCTGGAAGACATAGGGGTTGTGGGCCGGAATCATCGTGGCGTGGTGCCGCCCGTCGTTGGTGACGGTGACCTGGACGAAGCCCGTGGTCGACTTCTCCTTGATCAGCAGGAAGAGCAGGCCGAGACCGCACGCGCCGAAGAAGAGGACCGCCAGCACGATGGCGTACACCGGGATCTTCTCCTCCGTCCTGGAGAGATCCGTCGCGTTCCAGACCGCGCCCCGCAGCGCGAGGGACCCGGCCGGTGTGATGATCGAGTCACCCACCACCGTGATGTCCCCGATCGCCACCAGCGGCGCCCCGCCCATTCCCATGGGCACGGTCGCCCCGACGGCCGGCACCGGCGCGTACCCCGGATGCTGCGGCGGATGGACGTACCCCGGCGGTGTCTCCTGCGGATACCCGTAGGCCGGCTGGTCCGGCCCCCACTGGTACTCCGGCTCCCCGTCGGACCGGTACGGATTCGGTTCGGTCATCGTCGTGTTCCCCGCTTCCACCACGTTCACATCGAATGTCCCACCGATCCTGCCAGGTCCGCCCCGGCCCGGTGAACCCCGTACGCCATCCCGCGGCGAAAGGCGCCCGCCGAACGCGCCAGGGCCCCGCTCCCATCCCGGAGCGGGGCCCTGGCGCGCGTGCGGACGCCGTCAGAAGCGGCGGGTGATCAGGGCCCGCTTGACCTCCTGGATGGCCTTGGTGACCTCGATGCCGCGCGGGCACGCGTCCGTGCAGTTGAACGTCGTGCGGCAGCGCCACACACCGTCCTTGTCGTTCAGGATCTCCAGCCGCTGCTCGCCGGCCTCGTCGCGCGAGTCGAAGATGAAGCGGTGGGCGTTGACGATCGCCGCCGGGCCGAAGTACTGGCCGTCGTTCCAGAACACGGGGCACGAGGTGGTGCACGCCGCGCACAGGATGCACTTGGTGGTGTCGTCGAAGCGCTCGCGGTCCTCGGCGGACTGGAGGCGCTCGCGGGTCGGCTCGTTCCCCTTGGTGACCAGGAACGGCATCACGTCGCGGTAGGCCTGGAAGAACGGCTCCATGTCCACGACCAGGTCCTTCAGGACCGTGAGGCCCTTGATGGGCTCGACCGTGATGGGCTTCTCCGGGTTGATGTCCTTGATCAGGGTCTTGCAGGCGAGCCTGTTCTTCCCGTTGATCCGCATCGCGTCGGAGCCGCAGATGCCGTGGGCGCACGAGCGGCGGAAGGTCAGGGTGCCGTCGACATCCCACTTGATCTTGTGGAGGCCGTCGAGGACCCGCTCCTTCGGGTCGATCTCGATCGGGAAGTCCTCCCAGACCGCGTGCTCCGACAGCTCCGGGTTGAAGCGCCGGATGCGGAAGGTGACCGTGATGTACGGGGAGGCGGCGGAGTCCGCCTCGGCCTTGTCCAGTACGGGGGTAGCCATCAGTACTTACGCTCCATCGGCTGGTAGCGGGTCTGGACAACCGGCTTGTAGTCGAGACGGATGGTCTCGGTGCCGTCGTCGCCGACCTCGCGGTACGCCATGGTGTGGCGCATGAAGTTGACGTCGTCGCGGTTCGGGTAGTCCTCGCGGTAGTGGCCGCCGCGGGACTCCTTGCGGGCCAGGGCCGACACGGCCATGACCTCGGCCAGGTCGAGCAGGTTGCCCAGCTCGACGGCCTCCAGCAGATCCGTGTTGAACCGCTTGCCCTTGTCCTGGATCGACACGTTCAGATAGCGGGCGCGCAGCTCGCCGATCTTCTCGACCGCGGTCTTGATCGTCTGCTCGGTGCGGAACACCATGACATTGGCGTCCATGGTCTCCTGGAGCTCACGGCGGATCTCCGCGACCCGCTCGTTGCCCGTGGAGTTCCGCAGCCGCTCGACCTGCGCCACGACCAGCGACGCCGGGTCCTCCGGGAGGTCGACGTAGTCGGCCGTCGCGGAGTACTCGGCGGCGGCGATGCCGGAGCGCTTGCCGAAGACATTGATGTCCAGCAGCGAGTTGGTGCCCAGCCGGTTGGCGCCGTGCACGGAGACACAGGCGACCTCGCCGGCGGCGTACAGACCCGGGACGACCGTGGTGTTGTCGAGGAGGACCTCGCCCTCGACATTGGTCGGGATGCCGCCCATGGCGTAGTGCGCGGTGGGCTGGATCGGGATCGGGTCCGTGTAGGGCTCGATGCCGAGGTAGGTGCGCGCGAACTCGGTGATGTCCGGGAGCTTCGCGTCCAGCTGCTCCGGCGGCAGGTGGGTGAGGTCCAGGAAGACATGGTCGCCCTCGGGGCCGCAGCCCCGGCCCTCGCGGATCTCCGTGTAGATGGAGCGGGAGACGACGTCGCGGGAGGCGAGGTCCTTCATGACGGGCGCGTACTTCTCCATGAAGCGCTCACCGTCCTTGTTGCGCAGGATGCCGCCCTCACCGCGGGCGCCCTCCGTGAGGAGGATGCCCATGCGCCAGATGCCCGTCGGGTGGAACTGGAAGAACTCCATGTCCTCCAGCGGCAGCCCGCGCCGGTAGCAGGCCGCCTGGCCGTCGCCGGTGAGGGTGTGCGCGTTGGAGGTCACCTTGAAGAACTTGCCGGTGCCGCCGGAGGCGTAGATCACGGCCTTCGCCTGGAAGACATGGATCTCGCCGGTGGCCAGCTCGTAGGCGACCACACCGGCCGACTTCTTGACCCCGTCGACCTCGGTGATCAGCTGGTCCAGGACGTAGAACTCGTTGAAGAACTCCACGCCCTCCTTGACGCAGTTCTGGTACAGCGTCTGGAGGATCATGTGACCGGTGCGGTCGGCGGCGTAGCAGGAGCGGCGGACCGGGGCCTCGCCGTGGTTGCGGGAGTGCCCGCCGAACCGGCGCTGGTCGATGGTGCCGTCCGGTGTCCGGTTGAACGGCAGGCCCATCTTCTCCAGGTCGAGGACCGCGTCGATGGCCTCCTTCGCCAGGATCTCGGCGGCGTCCTGGTCGACCAGGTAGTCACCGCCCTTGACCGTGTCGAAGGTGTGCCACTCCCAGTTGTCCTCCTCCACATTGGCGAGCGCGGCGGCCATGCCGCCCTGCGCCGCGCCCGTGTGGGAGCGGGTGGGGTAGAGCTTCGTCAGTACCGCGGTACGGCTGCGCTTGGTGGCCTCGATGGCCGCGCGCATGCCCGCGCCGCCGGCGCCGACGATGACGGTGTCGTACTTGTGGATCTTCATTGGTTCGTCAGCCCCGGCTTTAGCGGATGTTCGGGTCGAAGGTGAAGATCACCAGCGTGCCCAGCAGGATGGTGAACACCGTGGCGGTGTACAGCAGGCCCTTGAGCCACAGGCGCGTGTTCGGGCGCTCGGCGTAGTCGTTGATGACGGTACGCAGCCCGTTCGCGCCGTGCAGCATGGCGAGCCAGAGCATCAGCAGATCCCAGACCTGCCAGAACGGGGACGCCCAACGGCCCGCGACGAACGCGAAGCCGATCTTGGAGACGCCGCCGTCCAGCACCAGCTGGATCAGCAGATGGCCGATGACCAGGACGACCAGCACCACGCCGGAGAGGCGCATGAAGAGCCAGGCGGCCATCTCGAAGTTGCCGCGGGTGGCGCGCGGGGTCTTCCCGGTGCGCTTGCGCGGGGCCTCGATGAGGGGCGCCGGGTTGTCCACGTCGTAGAGCTTCTCGCCCTCGACGGGACCGATCGCGGAAGAGGTGTCAGCAGACATGTCCGGCGTCAGCTCCCGAAGACTTCGCGTGCGGCGTGGCCGAGGACGGGGTAGAGCGCGCCCGCCATCAGTACGACCCAGATGCCCACCACGGTCCAGAGCATCTGCTTCTGGTAGCGGGGGCCCTTGGACCAGAAGTCCACGGCGATGACGCGCAGGCCGTTGAGCGCGTGGAACAGGACTGCGGCGACGAGGCCGTACTCCAGCAGCGCGACGAGCGGTGTCTTGTAGACGGCTACGACCTTGTCGTAGTCCTCGGGGGAGACACGGACGAGTGCGGTGTCCAGGACATGGACGAACAGGAAGAAGAAGATGAGGACGCCGGTGACTCGATGAGCCACCCAGGACCACATTCCTTCCCGGCCGCGGTACAGCGTTCCAGCCGGCACGGAAGACCCTCCGGGAGCGGGGATTAGGGCCTGCCGGCTTGGGTTGTCGGTCTGACCCGGCCGGGTACGGTCCACCGGCCCCGGCCATCGTAGCGACGACTTGTCGGTTCGTTCGCGCCGGGTCCTCAGGTGTGATCAAACAGGCAATCAAACAGCCTCGGACGGGCTATCGAAAAGCCCCTCGCGCGCCGGATGTCGCACCGGCCGCGCCGCCGGGCGGGCCGGCCGGGCCCGGGCCTGCCCGCCCGGTCCCTCCGCCGCCGCGGCGCGCTCACGACCGGTCTCCCGGCCGGATACGGCCGCCCCCGCGGCGCCGGTGCCGGGCCGCTCGCCCTCCCCGGGCGCGTGGCGCCCGGCGCCGCTCGGCTTGCGGGACGGCCGGGCCCGGTGAGGCTGGAGGGATGGACGGGTCGCATGGCGGCGGCGTGGGCGAGTGGCGGTCCGATGGATGCGCGATCTTCACCCGAACGGGAGATCCCCATGAATTGATGGGCGGCATGGGGCGATTCATCGGCATTCTTACCAATCTGGAGGTATTCGAGTGATACGGCACTCTTCTGGCGCTCGTCTCGCGGCCACGGCGCTCGCCGCGACCGCCGCGCTGTCCCTCTCGCTGAGCGGTTGCTCCGCCGGAGGCTCGGGCGAGTCGGGCGGATCGCCCGATTCCGGTCGGACGGAAGCGGGTGGCCGCGACCGGATACCCGGGACGGACGCCACCAGCCCGTCACCCTCCCGGACGTATCCCCTCTCCTCGGCGCCCGCGACCATCCCCGCCGTACGGACCCATGAGCCGGCCCGGGGCCCGGGCTGGCGGCCGGGGCCGGGCGCCGGGGTCGTGGTCGCCGAGGGCGCCGAGAGGCTCGACGACGAGGCCAGACTGCTCGCCGGGGAGCTGAGGATCGCCTTCCGGGGGGCGGTGCCGGCCCGCGCGGGCGATGTGGAACTGGCGCTCGCCCCGGCCGCCCCCGGCGGCGCCAAGGCCGACCCGGAGTCGTACACCCTGGTCACCTCCGGCGGCCGGGTGCGGATATCGGGCCCCGCCGAGGCCGGGGTCTTCTACGGCACCCGCACCCTCAAACAGGCGGTGCGCTCCGGCGGGGCGATGCCCGAGGGAACGGTGCGGGACGCGCCGGACCGGCCGCAGCGCGGACTGATGGTCGACATCGCCCGCAAGAGCTTCAGCGCCGGCTGGATCGAGGACCGGGTGCGGGAGATGGCCGATCTCAAGCTCAACCAGCTGGGCCTGCACTTCTCGGACGACCAGGGCTTCCGGATCGCCTCGGACACCCACCCGCGGATCGTCTCCCGCGAACATCTGACCAAGGCCCAGGTCCGGCGGATTCTGAAGCTGGCCGCCTCGCTCCACATCACCGTCATCCCCGAGATCGACTCCCCGGGCCATCTCGGCGCGGTGCTCGCCCAGTACCCCGAGCTGAAGCTGAAGGACACGGCGGGCCGGGTCGTGCCCGGCGCGATCGACATCGGGAACCCCGCGTCGGGCCGGCTGGTGGACGGGCTGCTGAAGGAGTACGCCGAGCTGTTCGACGGCGCCTACTGGAACCTCGGCGGCGACGAGTACCAGGCGCTCACCCGGCGGGACCCGGAGGCGTCCTTCCCCTCCCTCGCCGCCCTCGCCCGCGAGGAGTACGGACCCGAGGGCCGCATCCAGGACCTGGCGAGCGCCTGGGTGAACGACCGCGCCGCGGTGCTGCGCCCGGACGGCCGCACGCTCCAGGCGTGGAACGACGGCTACTTCCGGGGCGGCCGGGTCGGTGTCGACCAGGACATCCAGGTCCAGTACTGGACGGGCAAGGAGATCGGCGCGCGCCCGCCGCTGGAGTATCTGGACGAGGGCCGGCCGGTGATCAATCTCAACGACGAGTACCTCTACTACGTCCTCGGCGAGCCCAACGAGTTCACCTATCCGACCGGGCAGCGGATCTACGAGCAGTGGACCCCGCTGGTGCTGCGCGGCACCCGGCCGGTGCCGGAGAAGTACTCGGACCAGATCCTGGGCGCCCGGTTCGCCATCTGGTGCGACCTGGCCCAGGCGCAGACCCCGGAACGGATCGCCGAGGGCATCGCGCTGCCGCTGGCGGCGACGGCCCAGAAAGTCTGGGACCCGCGCACCCCGGAGCGGGGCTGGCCGGAGTTCCGCGCCCTGGCCGGGCAGCTGGACTGAGCGCCCGCTGCCTGCCGCCGGCTGCCCGCTTTCCGCTGCCGGTCGCCTGCCGCCGGTTGCCCGCCGCCCCGTCCGGGGCAGGGGGGCGCGGTGCGAGTCCGCCCGGGGGTGTGCGGACTCGCACCGCTGGTCCCGGAGGTCCGGCGGGGGCGCGGGGGCGCTCCTCGGCCGGCTCCGAGTGGGCAGAATGTAACAGATATGTGGCGCAAATGTGTGTGGTTAGCACGCACTTGATGGATTAAGGCGCAGGGCGGGCAACTCCCCCCAGCTCCGTGGAACCCATGGCGGCCGGGGTGCGGAAGGGGGTACTTTGCGCCAAGCGGCCCGAAAACCGCGCCGCTGGACGCGTCCTCCGGATTCTGCGGGCGCGTACGGGAGGGGAGGCGTCCATGACGTCGAAGAGGTCCAAGAGTCTGAGGGAACTGATCGCCGCGGCGGACGAGCGGGGTCTGGCGGCGAGCGGTGTGGCCTGTCTGGAGCGCTGTCTGCCTCCGCTGGAGGACGGGTCCGGCGCGCTGGCACCCCTGTGGACCGGCCTGGCGAAGGGCACGGACGGCTGGTCCGGTTCGCTGGCCCGGTGCAGGGAGGCGATGGCGGACGCGGACACGGACACCGGGGACGAGGCCGTCGCCCTCGTCCAGCAGATGCTGGACGCGGCGCCCGCCGCGTGGGAGACGGGCCCCTTGCGCGAGTGGGCCGACGACTGCTCGGTCGCGGCCCTCGAACTCCACCACCGGCTCGACGCGGGCCTCGGCGAGACGGAGCCGTCCGCCGCCGCCGTCGTCGAGGTGCTCAAGGGCTGCCGCGAGGGCGAGCCCACCGGGGCCGGTCCGCTGGTCACGGGCGAGCTGCGGCGCCAGCTGCGGGTGCTGGAGATCCTCGCCGCGGGGGAGGGCGGGGCGGGGCTCCGCCAGGTGCTGCGGGTCTCGACCGAGGGGCAGCGGGTGCTGCGCGCGGTGGTGTCGCGGCGGGCCCGTGTCCAGGGCTGAGCCGGTCCGGGCCGATCCGGTCCGAGCCGATCCGGTCCGAGCCGATCCGGTGATCCCCCGCTGATCCGATGCCCCGGTAGGGCCGTGGGCCGGGCCGTGGGCCGGGGCGGGGTCCGCCCGGTACGGGACGTGCCGGGGGCCCGGCCCCGGGGAGCGGATCACGGCCCCGGACCGCCCAGAACCGGCCAACGCGTGGTGATCCACGGGGGCCCGGGTTTACCGGGCGCGAGCCGTGGCAGATGGAAGGACGACCGGATGCCGCCACCCCCCACAGGAGAGGCACCGGTCGTCCTTCGACGGGGTCGCGTCGCGTCCCCGTACTTCACTCAGCGCCGGGCAGGCGATTTCTGTCACACCCAACTGAGTCCTCATTTTGTTGCAAGTTGTACAAACCATGGACGCGGCGACTGGGGACGCCGTAGCGTGCAGATGCGCGCCCGGTGGCGCGAGCAGTGGTGACCAGCTGCGATTCGGAAACAGGTTGAGGTAGTGCTGGGGGACGACGCGGAGCTGACCGCCGCGGTGCTCGCGGCGCAGGGCGGGGACGAGAGCGCCTTCCGTACTGTGTACCGCGCCGTGCATCCGCGACTGCTCGGCTATGTACGGACTCTCGTGGGCGAGCCGGACGCCGAGGACGTGACATCCGAGGCATGGCTCCAGATAGCCCGCGATCTGGACCGCTTCAGCGGCGACGCGGACCGGTTCCGGGGCTGGGCCGCGCGCATAGCCCGCAACCGGGCGCTCGACCATGTGCGGATGCGGGGCCGCCGCCCCGCCGTCGGCGGCGACGAGACCGAGCTGACCGGCAGACCCGCCGCCTCGGACACCGCCGACGAGGCGATGGAGGCCCTCGCCACCGGCAGCACCATGGCGCTCATCGCCCAGCTGCCGCAGGACCAGGCCGAGGCCGTCGTGCTCCGCGTCGTGGTCGGACTCGACGCGAAGAGCGCCGCGCAGACCCTGGGCAAACGCCCCGGAGCCGTCCGCACCGCCGCCCACCGGGGGCTCAAGCGACTGGCCGAACTGCTCGGTGCGCATGCCGACTACGGCGGCGGCCAGGACCCCCGGGCGAGAGCGGAATACGTCGATCCGGTCCCGAGAGCGTACGGTGCGGACGGTGTCGGCACCGATGACAGGGGCGTGAGCGCCGGTCCCGCCGACCGTGATACGGATCTCCAGGGTGTGCCTCCGCAGCGCGTGTCACGGGCGGGTGCCACAGCGCCCGCCGGTGTGACGCATACACGGCTGAGGACGCAGAAGGACATGTGATGGCCGACGAGCGGTACGAGTGGCTTGACAAGGACACAGCGGAACGGTTGTTGCGCGGTGAACCCGTCGAAGCGCCCGAGGGCGAAGCCCGTACCCAGGCCGCTCGGCTGAACCGGGCCCTGCGCTCGGTGGACAGGCCGCGACTCCCCCTCCACCCCGAGGGCGGCGACATGCAGGGAGAGGCCGCCGCGACCGCCGCCTTCCGCAAGGCGCGGGCGGACCCGGGCCCCCGCACGGCCGGAGGGGACCACCCGGCACCGGCGGAGGGCGTGAGCCTCGGCATCGTACGGCTCACTCCGTCACCGCGTTCCCACCGCGCCCGGCGCCGGCTGCTGCGTCCGGTACGCCTCGGTCTGGTCGCCGCGGTCGCCGGATTCGCCTTCGGCGGGGTGGCGGTGGCGGCGGGTTCCGGACTGCTGCCCTCCCCGTTCGACAGGAGCCCGGCCGGAGCCGGGGTTCCCGGGGGCGAGGCCGGGTTCGCCATCGGTGAGCCGCCCTCCCCGCCGCCCCGATCGGCACCGCCCGCGTCCCCTCCCGCCGTGCCGCCGTCGGTGCCCCCGAGGGTGAACGGCGCGCCCGGCACCGAGACCCCGGCACCTTCCGGACCCGGGACCCGGCCACCGGGGGACACCGGCGACGACCGGGACCGCGACGCGGACGGTGACGGCGACGGTGACGCGGATGGTGACGGTGACGCGGACCGGGACGAGGCCGACCGGGACGGGTGGACCGGCGAGTGGGGCGAGGGCAAGCGCCACCGGCTGAAGGCCGCGTGCCGTGAACACCGGGCCGGCACCCTCGACCCCGGGCGCCAGCGGCGCCTGGAGCGGATCGCCGGGGGCCCCGACGGGGTGGACGCGTTCTGCGCCCGGATGCTCGACGACGGGAAGAACGGGAAGAAGCGGAACCCGGGCGATGACGAGGACCGGGCGGAGAAGAGCGGCCACCGGGACGACCCGAGCGACCAGGGCGGCGGGGGCGGCGGGAGCGAGGGCGGGAAGGACCGGGAGGGCCGGGAGGGCGGCGGCGGCTTCGGGGCCGGGGGCCCCGGCGGGGATTCGGGGCGCGGCACCACACCGTCCGGCCTTCGATAGCCCGTGCGCACACCCTCCTGAGCAGCGATTTCCCCGTTCCTCACGGCCGGGTGTGACATTTCTGAGAGGTACGGCGCAGTAAGAAGTGAGCCGACTGGTCATCGGCGGCGCCAGAAGCCGGGGTTCCCCCCGTACCTGCGGCTGGGCGCATCGGCGCGGGCGGGACACGTTCCCCCGGTCCCGCTCGCGCCACCCCTCTCTCCGCTCCGACCCCTCCCTGAGCCGCCGACGGCGCGCCGCGCGGGGTGTGGGGCGTCCAGGTCCCCGCGGACGCGCACGCGACTCCTGTGGCACAGAACACAAGAGGGAGTGTCGTACCCGTGTGCGACACTCCCTTTCATGCTGGGTGTCACCGATTTGCCGACGTATCTGGCGGGGCTCGTACTGATCGTTCTGCTGCCCGGACCGAATTCGCTCTATGTGCTCTCGGTCGCGGCCCGGCGCGGCACCCGCAAGGGATACACCGCCGCCGCCGGCGTCTGGTTCGGGGACATGGTGCTGATGGTGCTGTCGGCCGCCGGTGTCGCCTCCCTGCTCCAGGCCAATGAGCTGTTCTTCGGGATCGTGAAGTTCCTGGGCGCCGGGTATCTGGTCTGGCTGGCGATAGGGATGCTGCGCGCTGCCTGGGCGATGTGGCGGGCCAGGAACGAGCCCCCCGCCGAGGCCCCGGCCGCCGACGCGGCGACCACCGAGCGCCCGTTCCGCCGGGCGACGGTGATCAGTCTGCTCAACCCGAAGGCGATCCTCTTCTTCGTCGCGTTCTTCGTGCAGTTCGTGGACCCGGAGTACGCCTATCCGGCGCTCTCCTTCGCCCTGCTCGGGGGCCTGCTCCAGATAGCGAGCGTTCTCTATCTGAGCCTGCTGATCTTCACCGGCACCCATCTGGCCGCCGCCTTCCGCCGCCGCAGGCGGCTGACCGCCGGGGCGAACTCGGCGGCGGGCGCGCTCTTCCTGGGGTTCGCGGCGAAGCTCTCCTTCGGCAGCGCGGTCTGAGACCCCGCCCCGCTCACCGATCCGGCCCGAGATCCGGCCCCGCTCACCGATCCGGCCCGAGATCCGGCCCCGCTCACCGATCCGGCCCGAGATCCGGCCCGGTCCGGAAGAAACCCCCTAGGACCGCTCGGCGCCGGGTGCCGCACCCTCCGGGGCGGTGTCGTCGTGCCGGTAGTCCAGCCGGTCGACCACCTCCACCACGCCGTCGACGCTCTCGCAGAGCCGCACGAACACCGGCAGCACGCTGCGGTGATCCACCGTCCCGCTGAGCGTGACCCGGCCGTCCGCGACATCCACCGTCAGGGCGGACGGGGAGAGCCCCAGAGTCCGGGTGAGGACATCCTCCAGGATCTCCTCCTGGATCGCCCGGTCCCGGCGGAGGAAGAGCTGGAGCAGATCGCTCCGGCTCACCACCCCGGTCAGCCGGCCCGAGCCGTCCACCACCGGCAGCCGCTTGATCCGGTACTCCTCCATCACCCGCGCCGCGCGCACCACGCTCCACTGCGGCTCGGCGACGATCGCCGGGCTCGACATCAGCCCCTCCGCGGTGCTCGCGGTCGTCCGGGAGGTCTGTCTGCGGAGCAGATCCGCCTCGGAGACCACCCCGACCGGCCGCTCGTCCTCGTCGACCACCGGGACGGCCGTGATGCCGTACTCGTCCAGCAGCCGCGCGATCTCCTTGAACGCCGTCCCGCGCTGCACACTCACGGCGGTGGGCGTCATCAGGTCGGCGACCCTGCGGTGCCTCATGGCTCGCCAGCCCCTTCCAAAAGTCCTGCTCGGAATGGTATGCCCACAAGAGTGTCGAGTGCGGCATCCCTCCGCCCAGAGGCCTTGGACCCCACTTCGGGTGGAGCGGGCGGTGCCGGGGCCGGGGCTGTTCCGGCCGCAACCTCCGGCGGCCGTCCCGGAGCCCTCCCGGCCGGTCTGCGGCGGGGGCTTCCACGGGACATTGGACGGCGCCCGGCCTCTTTACGGGAGACGGGCGCCGCCGGATCAGCGTAGTGCCGCTCGCCGCAGGCGGCGAGCCCTGCGCACGACTTTTCTCAGCGCGGCGCCCCGGGGGACCGGCAGCCCTCCGGGCAGACCCAGCGCGGTGAGCCGCCGCCGTTTGAAGTACCGCAGCACACGGTCGTCTGGACGGGCCGCGAGAAACGCCTCCGCGTCCGCGCGCAGATCCGGTCTGATCCCCGACTGCATCGCGAAGCCGACCGCCCTCACCAGCCCGGCCAGTTCGCCCGGTCCGGCGGCGACACCCGCCCCGTGCTCGTCCAGGATCTCCGGGACCACGGCGTCCACGATCGTCAGCGGTATCCGGTTGCTGTTCTGGTACGGGGTCAGCCGGTCCAGCAGCGGTTCGGTGCCCACCCGGGCCACCGGGATGCCGTAGAAGGTCCCCGCCGTCAGCAGCGCCGTCGAGAAGCAGCCCACCACCAGCGACGGCCGCGTCCGCCGGTAGACCACCTCCGCCAGCAAGGGGCTCTCCAGCACCGTCAGTTCCGCGCCCAGCGCCCCGGCCTCCTCCACCAGCGCCCGGGTCCAGGACGCGGGAGCCGTCGGGTGGGGCTTGAAGACGATCCGGCGGTGGCCCCGGGCGGTGGCCCCGCGCACCATCCGCAGATGCAGCTCCTCCTCCTCCTCGGGGGTGAGGATGCCCAGCGCGGCCAGATACTGCCCCAGCAGCAGCGCGGGCCCCTCCGGGTCCGCCGTCCGTTCTGTCTCCGATGTCTCCGATGTCTCCGCCGGCTGTGCCTTCTGTGCCTTGTGTGCCGTCTCTCCCGACTCCCGCGGCCCGACCGCGTCCGACAGTTCCGCGATCACCTTGACGAAGGCCTCCGCCGGCACCACCTCCGGCCGCGCCCCGAACTCCTGGAGCAGCAGCGGTTCGAGCCCCGGCACCAGATCGAGATGGAGCAGCCGCCGCACCCGCTCGCCCACCAGCGGATCGATCCTGTTGCGGGTGGGGCCGTAACTCATCAGCCCGTCCGCGTACACATCCACCGGCGCGTCCGGGAACACCTGCGCGACCGTCAGCGCCGGGGCGACCTGGATCGACTCCACGGCCAGCTCGACCCGGTCCGCACCGAGCCCCCAGAGCAGCCGCAGATACCGCTCCCACAGGGGCAGATCGTCCCGGCGCGGCGACCAGCCGCCGGGATGGAAGGGGGCGATGGCCTCGTTCCACGACACCACCCCGTCGAACCGGTCCCGCAGCCGCTCGAAACCGGGCATCTCGTCCAGGGCCGGAGAGGTCTCCGGGGTCTGCGCGTTGTTGGCGACCAGCAGCAGCCGCCGGCCGGCCGCCGCGAAGGCGCCGCTGTCGAGCGCCGCCGCCAGCGTCGCGGCCCCGTACAGCGAGGACGCGTAGAAGATCTGGGTGACCCGCGCCGTACGCATCAGAGCCCCGCCTCCGCCGTGTGCCGGCGGCGGAGCCTGCGCAGCCGCGACGCCCGTTCGGTGTCCATGGAATCCAGTACGTCCCGCAGAACGTCCTGCGGCATGCGCCGCAGCGCCGCCGCGCTCATCGTCCGCAAGGCCCGTGCCACCGCCGGTTCGAATCGTTCCACCGAGTTCAGATGGTGCGCGATGACCGCGCAGTAGGTGCGCACCGCTTTCGGCAGCAGCTGCGCGGAATTCCGGTCCAGGGCCGTCTCCTCCAGCACCTGGTCGAACGCGCGAATGAAATCGAGCTGCCGGATGTCACCGATCTGGGTCAGGGACGTGGCCACCCCGCGCCGGTAGAAGATCCCGAGCAGGCTGATGACGGCGAAGGATTCCGCGTCCCGGTGCAGCCGCCAGATCCAGGGCCGGTCCTCGGCCGTCCGCAGCCCGTCCGTGAAACGCAGCATCCCCCGGTCGAGGAGCCGCCGGTGGTACATCCCCGCCCAGGCGAACGGGTAGTCCACCGCCGTCGACCGGTCGGCGGGCAGGATCACCTCGCGCGGGCTCAGCACCACGCCGCGCCGGCCGACCGGGGCCCGGCGGACCGTGCGGGACCTGGCCGTGCACTGCACATGGTCGGTGCGGACGAAGTCGCAGCCCAGTTCCTCCTGGGCGGCGAGCAGCCGGTCGAAGTGACCGGGCGCGAGCCAGTCGTCGCCGTCCAGGAAGGCGAGATACTCCCCGGCCGCCGCGTCGAGCCCGGCGTTGCGCGCGGTCGCGAGCCCGCCGTTGCGCTCCTGCCGGATCAGCCGGGCCCCGGGGATCTCGCGCTCCGCGCGCTCCAGGATCTCCGCTGTCCCATCGGTCGAACAGTCGTCGACCAGCAGGAATTCATAATCGTCCCGGGTATTCGACCGAAGACTTCTGAGGGTGTCGGGCGCATATGTCCGCACATTGAAGAACGGCACGATGACGGAGAGCTTGACCACCCGGGTGAGATTAGATCGCCGTCCGGCATTCGCGCTGACCACTGTGCGGACAGCGGGTGAACGGCGGGCGACGAAGATGTTCACTTCCGGGTGCCCCGGCGGCACTCCCCATTCGTAGGCGCGCTGTTAACCCGCTGTTGCGATCGCGTTGGGCCGTCAAACCGAATGGCTTTCTAGCGTCCTCGATGTGCCATCACCTACCAGCGGCGCCCTGCGCACAGCGGTAATCGCCGATTCCGACACCCGGTGGAAATGGGGCGCGCTCACCGCCCGCCGTATCGCCCCCGGACCCGTCCGGCTCACCGGCTTTCTGCTGCGCGGACGGGCCACCCCCACACCCCGTCAGCTCGCCGAGGTCGGCGCGGACGCGGACGCGATCCACGAGGTGACCGCGGCCGGCTTCCTGCGGGCCTGCGCCGACGGCGACGAGCCGTACGACGTGATCGTGCTCGCCCTCGTCGGCGGCGGGGTCCAGGCGCTGCTGCACGGGCTCGCCGCGCTGAAGCGGGAGCGCCGGCCGGTCGTCGTCACCGGCTATGTCGGAGTCGTCTACGAGAAGCTCGCCGACGGACTGCTGCTGCGGCACGGCGCGGATCTCGTCCTCGCCAACTCCCGCCAGGACGCCGAGCGGTTCCGCGCGGTGTACGAGGGCATCGGAGCGGACCCCTCCGCCGTCACCGAGGCCGCGCTGCCCTTCCTCGGCGGTACGCCCCACCGGCCCGAGGCCGGGCGCGACACCCTCGTCTTCGCGGCCCAGCCGTCCGTCCCGGTCACCCGCGCCGACCGCGCCCATCTGCTGGACCGGCTCGTCGGCCACGCCCGGCTCCACCCGGGCCGCGAGGTGCTGCTGAAGCTGCGCTCCCGGCCCGGCGAGCACACCACCCACCTCGAAGAACTCCCCTATCAGCGGCTCGCGGCGAAGCTGCCGGGCGGACTCCCGCCCAACCTCCGGCTGGTGTACGGGCACATGGGCGAGGTCCTCGACCGGACCGATCTGCTGGTCACCGTCTCGTCCACGGCGGCGCTGGAGTCGCTGCACCGGGGCATCCCCACGGCGATCCTCACGGACCTCGGGGTGCGCGAGACCCTCGGCAACCACCACTTCCTCGGCTCGGGGCTGCTGACCTCCTTCGACCGCATCGACGCCGGCCACCGGCCGGTACCCGACCCGCGCTGGCTCGCCGCGCAGGGGGTCGCGGCGGACGGCACCTACGCGAGGGCCTTCGACACGGCCCGTGACCGGGTCGCCGGGCTGCTCGCCCTGGACCGGCTGCCGCCCATCGCCCCGTACTACACCCCCACCACCGCGCCCGGCTATCTGCCCGGCATCCTCGCCCGCCACCACCTCGCCCCCGACGGAACGCCGTCGGCGGGCACGGCGGCGGAGCGGCCGGAGCCGAGCGGTGTACGGAGGGTGGTGCGCGACGCCGTCCAGGGGGCGGCGCGCGGGGCGTACCGGCACGGGGTGCAGCGGGTGGCACCCGTGATCCGACGGGTGGGACAACTGTGACAAGGGAGCAGCAGCCGATGACCGTTCTCGCCGTGATCCCCGCCCGGGGCGGGTCCAAGGGAGTGCCGGGGAAGAACCTCGCGCGGGTGGGGGGTGTGCCGCTGGTGGTCCGGGCGGTGCGGGAGAGCCTCGCCGCCCGGCGGGTCACCGATGTGGTGGTCTCCACCGACGACCCGGACATAGCGGCGGCGGCGCGGGACGCGGGCGCGGGGGTGGTGGTGCGGCCGGCGGAGATAGCGGGGGACACGGCGACGAGCGAGGCGGCGGTGCTGCACGCGCTGGACGCCTTCGAGGAATCGAGTGGGCGCAGGGTGGGGGTGGTGGTGCTGGTGCAGTGCACCAGTCCCTTTCTCACCCGGGGGGATGTGGACGGGGTGGCCGCGGCGGTGCTGGACGATGGCGCGGACACGGCGGTGACGGTGTCCCCCTTCCACGGCTTCCTCTGGCGCCCCCACCCCGCCGGCCCCTCTCAGCCCCCGGCCCACCCCGGACCCGCCGCCCCCTCTCAGCCCGCCGAGCCCCCTCAGCCCGCGGCCCACCCCGGGCCCGCCGAGCCCTCTCAGCCCGCGGCCCACCCCGGGCCTGCCGGGCAGGCCCACCCCGGGCCTGCCGAGCCCTCTCAGCCCCCGGCCCACCCCGGGCCCGCCGGGCAGCCCCAGCTGGTGGCCCACCCCCGCCCTGCCGCCCCCTCTCAGCCCGCCGAGCCCCCTCAGCCCGTCCGGCGTTTGAGGACGGACCCTGTGCCACAGGACCCCGCACAGTGCGGGCCCGGGTCGGGGGCCAGCCCCCGAACCCCCGCTCCTCAATCGCCGGAGGGGCTGGGTGGTGCGGCTCAATGGC
>NZ_JBEOYB010000051.1:0-60775 GCF_040296845.1 Streptomyces sp. NPDC001985 | reverse complement strand
CGGTGGGCGCGGCGCCGCCCCACCCCGGGGCCCGGGCGGCCGGGCGCCGCCTCCTCGCCCCCCACCCCCCCCCGCCACCGGCGGTCAGAGCGGCACGCGCAGCGCCCCGTCGATCAGCTCCGTCGCCTCCGCCGCCCGGGCGGAGCCACTCGCCACCAGATACTCGCGCACCGCGCGCAGCCGGTCCCGCAGCCGCTGCGACTCCATCCCCCGCACCTGCTCGGCCATCTCCCCGGCCGTCCCCGCCGCCCGGTCGGCCTCGCCCTGCCGCAGCTCGATCTGGCAGAGCATGGCGAGCCGGTGCACCCGGCCCCGGTCGTGCGCGGGCACGCCCACGGCCGCCGTCGCGTGCTCATGGGCGGCGCGCAGATCCCCCAGGCTGAGCAGCGCCTCGGCGGCCTGCACATTGACCAGCCCCGGCTGCACATAGCCGGTCTCGTCCGGCTCGTGCACCGGACGAATCCGCTCCGCCTCCTGCTCCGCCCGCCGGATACAGCCCAGCGCGGCCCCGCCGTCGCCGAGATGGGCGTACGCCTTGGCCTGCATGGCGTGCAGATCGGCGGCGAGCGCCGGAGTGATCCGGCCGCCGGAGGCCCGCAGCGCGGCCTCCGCGAAGGCCACCGCCTGCCGGTACTCGGCCATGAAGAGCGACTGGTTGACCAGCAGCGCGATCACATAGGCGCCGAGCCCCCGGTCCCCGCTGGCCTTCGCCAGGCGCAGCGCCTGGTGGAAGTAGCGCTGGGCCAGGCCGTGGGCGTCGGAGTCGTACGCGCAGATCCCGGCGACCGCGACCAGCCCGCCGGTCGCCCGGTGCAACTGCCGCCCCAGGGCGTCACTGTAGGTGCCGCGCAGCAGCGGCGCGGTCTCGGCGTTGAGGAATCCGACGATCCGGGCGCGGGTCGCCATGCCGCCCGCCCGTCGGTACATCAGCTCGTAGTGGGCGCGCGCGGCCCGCAGCATACCGATGTCGGCCGGTGAGACACGGTTCTTTCCGGTACGGGAGACATCGGCGTCCTCCGGGGGGTTCTCCCACTCCCAGACGGGCATCACGGCGGGCGTTCCGGTGACGGCGGGCGCCTCGATGATGTGGCGGCGCTGCTGTTCGTCGGAGCGCCAGAGGGCGGCGGCCCGCTCGACGAAACCGGAGAGCGGGGACGACGGGTCGGCGGTGTCGCCGGGGCTTCCGAGGCCGATGTCACCGAGGGTCAGAGCGCGCTGGAGCCGGCCGGCGAGCACCTCGCACAGCAGGTCGGGCACCTGGCCCCGGGGGCGCTGGCCCTTCAGCCACCGGGCCACGGCGGTGTGCTCGTACCGCAGGGCCAGCCCCCGGGCGCGACCGGCCTGGTTCACCCGGGCGGCCAGGCCCGCGTGGGAGAAACCCGCCTCGTCCAGCAGGGCGTCGAGCAGGGTGTTGGGCTGCATGGCCACTCCGGGGGCTCGGTCAGCTCAGCGTAGTGGACGGCACGCGCCGCGAGCGGCACTTCGCACGGGGTGTGAACGGAGTACCCCGACCGGGGCGGCGCGTGCTCTGCCGCCGTACCGGGCACGCGTGTTGACTGGAATGCCTCTCACAGAGGCGGCCGGACCACCGGGCTCCCCCTCGTATCAGTGCGGTGGTCGCCGTGAGCGCCGTCCGTCCTGCTGAACTGCCCGACACTCCGCGGCAGGACGGGCGGCGCCGGCCGCACCCGGCGGTCCTCCCGCCGCCTTCCGCCGCAACGACCCACGCTGCGAGCGGCCGGAGGACCGCCGACGGGTCCGGCGCGGTGTCACCCCACTCCGCGCCGGGCCCACCGGGGCCGTCGCGCGTCCAGTCGCGCGGCGGCCCCTTGCTGTCCGCTCCGGCGGGGAACACACAGGGGCGCGTCCGGAATCCGGACGCGCCCCTGTGCGGTGCGGTGGGTCAGGCTCCGCGGAGCACCGCTCCGGTCCGCTCGGCGGCGAGGGCCACGGCCGCGTCGCGCGCCGCCGTCGCCTCCTCCACCGTCAGCGTCCGGTCGGCGGCGCGGAAGCGCAGCGCGTAGGCGAGCGACTTCCGGCCGGTCCCGATCTGGTCACCGGTGAAGATGTCGAACAGCCGGATGGACTCCAGCAGTTCGCCGGCGCCGGCGGTGAGCGCGCTCTCCACGGCGGCGGCCGGGATCTCCGTGTCGACGACGAGCGCCACATCCTGGGTCGCCACCGGGAAACCGGAGATCCTCGGTGCGGTGAGCGCGGTGTCGCCGGCCCGCTCCACCAGGTCCAGGTTCAGCTCCATGGCGCAGGTGCGCGCGGGCAGACCCAGCGCCTTGATGACGCGCGGGTGCAGCTCACCGGCGTGTCCGGCCGGCGTCTTCACCCCGTCGACCGTGACATGGAGCGCGGCGCAGCGGCCGGGGTGCCACGGGCCGTACCGCCCCTGCTCGACGGTCAGCTCCGCGCCGGCCTCGGCGGCGACCACCCGGGCCGCCTCGATGGCGTCCGCCCAGTCGGCCGGGCGTCCGGCGCCCCACCAGCCGGAGCGCTCCCGGGAGCCGGTGAGGACGACCGCCGCGTGCCGGGGCTGCGCCGGCAGCGCGGTGTCGAGCGCGGCGATCTCCTCGTCGGTGGGCCTGCGGTCGGCGGGGAGGGACGGAGCGCGCCGTGCCTCGGCGGCCGGGTGGAAGACCAGCCCGGTCTCGAAGAGGGCGAGGTCGTGGCTGCCGCGCCCGGCGTTGCGGCGCAGCGCGCCCAGGAGACCGGGCAGCAGCGTGGTGCGCAGCGCCGGCTCCTCGTCGGAGAGCGGGTTGACCAGCCTGACCAGCCTGCGGGCGGGGTCGTCCGCGGGGAGGCCGAGCTGGTCGAGGACCTGCTCGCCGATGAAGGGGTAGTTCGGCGTCTCCACATAGCCGGCGCCGGCCAGCGCGCGGCCGGCCCGGCGGTGCAGCCGCTGCCGCTCGCTGAGCCCGCGCCCGGCCGGGGGCCGGGGCAGCGTGGAGGGCAGGTTCTCGTACCCCTCCAGCCGGATGACCTCCTCGGCGAGGTCGTTGGGCGCGGTGAGGTCGGGGCGCCACGAGGGGACGGTGACGACCAGCTCGTCCTGGCCGTAGACGTCGCAGCCGACCTCCTGGAGGCGGCGTACGACGGTCTCCCGGCCGTACTCCACACCGGCGACCCGGTCGGGGTGGCCGGCGGGGATCGCGATCGTGTGCGGCGCGGAGGGCGAGATGACCTGGGTGACACCGGCCTCGGCGGTGCCGCCGGCGAGCAGCACCAGCAGATCGACGGTGCGCTGCGCCGCGGCGGCCCCGGCCTGCGGGTCCACACCGCGCTCGAAGCGCCGGGACGCCTCGGAGGACAGCTTGTGGCGGCGCGCGGTGCGGGCGATGGCGACCGGGTCGAAGTGCGCGGCCTCGATGACCACCTCGGTGGTGCCCCGGACCGCACCGGTCTCCGGGTCGGGCTCGGCGTCGGCGATCTCGGTGTTGGCGCCGCCCATCACCCCGGCGAGGCCGATGGGCCCCCGGTTGTCGGTGATGACGAGGTCCTCGGCGTCCAGGGTGCGCTTGACGCCGTCGAGGGTGACGAGCTTCTCACCGGGCTCGGCGCGGCGGACCCCGATCGGTCCGTCGACGAGGGTGCGGTCGTAGGCGTGCAGCGGCTGCCCCAGCTCCAGCATCACGTAGTTGGTGATGTCGACGGCGAGCGAGATCGGGCGCATGCCCGC
Organism: Streptomyces sp. NPDC001985; assembly: GCF_040296845.1. Classification (NCBI taxonomy): domain Bacteria; kingdom Bacillati; phylum Actinomycetota; class Actinomycetes; order Kitasatosporales; family Streptomycetaceae; genus Streptomyces; species Streptomyces sp. NPDC001985. The sequence goes on along the minus strand of NZ_JBEOYB010000051.1, from coordinate 57,090 downwards.
CTTCTGGAGGCGGCGGGTCAGCCAGATCGGGGAGCGGGCCTCGGGGTCGAGCCCGACGACGGTGCGCGCGGTGAAGCGGTCGCAGCCGACGGGGTCGGCGACCCGGACTCCGTAGCCGTGCGCGTTGGGTCCCGGCACGTCCAGCAGCGCGGGGTCGCGCAGCGGCAGCCCGTACGCGGTGGCGGTCTCGCGGGCGACACCGCGCAGCGAGAGGCAGTAGCCGCGGTCGGGGGTGACGGCGATGTCGAGGACCTCGTCGTACAGCTCGAGGAGCGCGGTGGCGTCGGTGCCGACCTCGTGCTCCGGCGGCAGCACGATGATGCCGTGGGTGCCGTCGTCGCCCATGCCCAGCTCGTCGGTGGAGCAGATCATGCCCCGGGACATCCGGCCGTACGTCTTGCGCTCGGCGATCTCGAAGTCGCCGGGGAGCACGGCGCCGGGCAGGGCCACGACGACCTTGTCACCGGCCCGGAAGTTCCGGGCGCCGCAGATGATCTCCTGCGGTTCACCGGTGCCGTTGGCCGCGCCCACGTCCACCAGACAGTGGCGGATGGGCTTCTTGAACTCGGTCAGCTCCTCGATGGAGCGGACCTGGCCGACCACGAGGGGGCCCGTGAGCCCGGCGCCGAGGGTCTCGACGGCCTCGACCTCCAGGCCGGCGGCGATGAGCCTGGTCTGTACGTCACGGCCGGTCTCCGTCGCCGGCAGGTCGACGTACTCCCGCAGCCATGAAAGCGGGACCCGCATCAGATCTCCATCCCGAACGGCCGGGTGAAACGGATGTCACCCTCGACCATGTCTCGCATGTCCTCGACGTTGTGGCGGAACATCAGCATCCGTTCGATGCCGAACCCGAAGGCGAATCCGCTGTACTTGCTCGCGTCCACACCGCAGGCGGTGAGGACCTTGGGGTTGACCATCCCGCAGCCGCCCAGCTCGATCCAGCCCTCGCTGGAGCAGGTGCGGCAGGGGCGGTCCGGGTTGCCGACGGACGCGCCGCGGCAGACGTAGCAGACCATGTCCATCTCGGCGGACGGCTCGGTGAAGGGGAAGAAGTTCGGCCGCAGCCGGGTCTTCATGCCCTCGCCGAAGAGCGCCTGCACCATGTGGTCCAGGGTGCCCTTGAGGTCGGCCATGGTCAGGCCCTCGTCGACGGCGAGCAGCTCGACCTGGTGGAAGACGGGGGTGTGGGTCGCGTCCAGCTCGTCGGTGCGGTAGACCCGGCCGGGGCAGATCACATAGACCGGGGGCTCGCGGTCGAGCAGGGAGCGGATCTGCACCGGCGAGGTGTGGGTGCGCAGCACCACACCGGAGTCGGCGGACCCGTCGGGGGCGGCCACGAAGAAGGTGTCCGCCTCGCCGCGCGCGGGGTGGTCGGGGCCGATGTTCAGCGCGTCGAAGTTGAACCACTCGGCCTCGGCCTCGGGGCCCTCGGCGACCTCGTAGCCCATGGCGACGAAGACGTCCTCGATGCGCTCCGAGAGCGTGGTGAGCGGGTGGCGGGCGCCGGCCGGGACCCGGTCGTACGGAAGGGTGACATCCACCGCCTCCTCGACCAGCACCCGGGCGTCGCGCTCGGCCTCCAGCTCGGCCTGGCGGGCGGCGAGGCCCTTGCTGACCGCGCCCCGGGCCTGGCCGACGCGCTTGCCGGCCTCGGCCTTGGCCTGCGGCGGGAGCGCCCCGATCTCACGGTTGGCGAGCGCGAGCGGCGAGGCACCGCCGGTGTGCGCGACCTTCTCGTGGGCGAGCGCTTCGAGGTCACCGGCGGCGGCGAAGGCCGCGAGCGCCTCGTCCCGCATGCGCTCGATCTCTTCCGGTTTCAGTGCCTCGACCTCGACAGGGTCGTACGACTTGTTCGGTGCCGACATCTCTTCCCGTGCTTCCGATTGGCTGGTGCTGCGCTGAGTGCTGCGTGTACCGGGGAACACCCCCGGACCGAGCCACCCCCGCGCGGCGGGGCGAGGGCGCGAAGGTGCCAAAGATTCAGTCTAAAGGGCACGCCGGGGGTACCGGTCCGGGGGACGGTGGCCCCGGTCCCGCCGCGCGGCCCGGTGCGGCGGGTGCGGGAGGCCCGTGGGGGCTCAGGCCAGATGCGCCGGAGTGCCCACGGGCAGGATAAACCGGAACTCGGCGCCGCCCCCGGGCCCGCGGCCGACGGTGATGGTGCCGCCGTGGGCCTCGACGATGCCCTTGACGATATAGAGGCCGAGGCCGGTGCCGCCGCGCTTGCTGCCCCGCCAGAAGCGGGTGAAGACGCGGCCCATCGACTCCTCGGGAATGCCGGGACCCTCGTCGCTCACGGTGACGGCCGTGCCTCTCTCGTCGTCCTTCGCCGCTGCCGGCGCCACCTCGATGGTGACGGTTCCGGCGCCGTGGCGCACCGCGTTTTCCAGGAGATTGCCGAGCACCTGATCGATCTTGTCGGGATCGGCCCACAGAACGGGCAGCTCGCGCCGGATGCGGACGAAGAAGCGGTCCGGGCTCTGGCCGCTCGCGGTGTGCGCCTGGACATGCCGTCCGACGGCCGCGGCGATGTCCACGGGCTGCCGGCGCACCTCCAGCCGGCCGGAGTCGATCCGGGAGATGTCGAGCAGCTCGGCGATCAGCCGGGTGACCCGGTTGGCGTCGGCGTCGACGGTCTCCAGCATCAGCCGCTTCTGGTCGTCGGTGAACCGCTCCCACTTGGCCAGCAGGGTCGCGGTGAAGCCCTTGACCGAGGTCAGCGGGGAGCGCAGCTCATGGGCGACGGTGGCGATCAGCTCGGCGTGGCTGCGCTCGTTGCGGCGGCGGGCCTCGGTGCCGCGGATGCTGATGACCAGCCGCCGTATCGGCCCGGTGGGGCGCTCGCGGACGTACCGCGCGGAGACCAGGACCTCGCGTCCGCCGGGGAGCAGCAGATTCCGCTCGGGCTGGCCGACACGGGTGGAGAGGCCGCCGTAGGGGTCGGTCAGGGCCCACCAGCGGCGGCCCTTGAGGTCCTCCAGCGGCAGTGCGCGCTCCAGGGTCTGTCCCAGGGCCCGGTCCCGGTCGACGGCGGTGATCCGGGCGGCTGCCGCGTTGAAGCAGATCACCCGGCCGGCCTCGTCGGCGACGACGAGGCCGTCGGGCAGGTCGTCGGGGTCGAGCCCGAACATTCCGGGGTCGCCGACAGGGCACAGCAAGGCCCCGTGTGTCTCCATGGGCCTGCTCGTCCCGACTGACATCCCCGTATCCCCACCTCTCGGCCGGCACTCCAGTGGGCCCCCGAGCCCGTCACCCTACTAGCTGGATGTGACCCTGCGGAGCCCCCGGGCGAGTGCTCCCCCCGAGTGAGCCCGGCGTGCCGTGGCCGATGCCCCGGCCTTCAGCGCGCGCCCCCGGCGCGCTGGGCGCGCGCCGACGCGTAGAGGCAAACGGCCGCGGCGGTCGCCAGGTTCAGGCTCTCGGCCCTTCCGTGGATCGGCACGCGCACCACGGCGTCGGCGAGGGCCCGGGTCTCCTCGGGCAGCCCCCAGGCCTCATTGCCGAAGATCCAGGCGGTGGGGCCGCCCATGGTGCCCGCGTCGAGTTCGGCGTCGAGGTCGTCCTCGCCCGCGCCGTCGGCGGCGAGCACCCGCACTCCGGCGCCCTTGAGGGCCCGTACGGCCTCCTCGACGGGGACGCCGACGGCGACCGGGAGGTGGAAGTGGGAGCCGACGGAGGCACGGACGGCCTTCGGGTTGTAGAGGTCGACGGAGGCGTCGGTGAGGACGACGGCGTCGGCTCCGGCGGCGTCCGCGCACCGCAGCACGGTGCCGGCGTTCCCGGGGTCGCGCACATGGGCGAGCACGGCGACGAGCCTCGGCCGGGCCGCGACCACGGCGTCGAAGGGGGTGTCCAGGAAGCGGCAGACGCCGACGAGGCCCTGCGGGGTGACGGTGGTGGAGATGTCGGCGATCACCGTCTCGTCCGCGAGATGGACCTGGGCGCCCGCGTCCCGGGCGGCTCCGATGATGTCCGCGTACCGCTCGGCGGCGTCCAGGGTGGTGAACAGCTCGACGAGGGTCGCCTCGCCGTCCGTGCGGTGTCCGGCGGCCTCCCGTACGGCCTGGGGGCCCTCGGCGAGAAACAGCCGCTCCTTGCCGCGGAAGTTCCGCCTCGCGAGCCGGCGGGCGGCGGCGACGCGGGAGGAACGCGGGGAGATCAACTCGGGGGCGGCCATGGGCTCACTTTCGTCTGCACGGGGTTCTTCGTTCCGGCGTGCGGCCGGGGACACGGTTCCAAGTGGTGGCCGGCGCCGGGGCCGGCCACGGTCACGAGGGGGCCGCCCGGGCGGCGGGCCGGCCCGGATCAGGAGAGGGCCGCCCGGGCGGCGGAAGCACTCGGACCCGCAGGCCAGTGGCCTGCGGGTCCGGAAAGCACATGCCTCGGCGGCTGCCTCAGCGCACGGCTCAGGCCGCGGCCTTCGGCGCGTTCACGTCGGCCGGCAGAGCCTTCTGCGCGACCTCGACCAGCGCGGCGAACGCGTTGGTGTCGTTGACGGCCAGCTCGGCCAGCATCTTGCGGTCCACCTCGATGTTGGCGGCCTTCAGACCCTGGATGAGGCGGTTGTACGTCATGCCGTTCTGGCGGGCGGCGGCGTTGATCCGCTGAATCCACAGCTGGCGGAAGTCGCCCTTGCGCTTCTTCCGGTCGTTGTAGTTGTAGACCAGGGAGTGGGTGACCTGCTCCTTGGCCTTGCGGTACAGGCGCGAGCGCTGACCGCGGTAGCCGCTGGCGGCCTCGAGGATTGCCCGGCGCTTCTTGTGGGCGTTGACTGCCCGCTTGACGCGTGCCACTTGTTAACTCCTTGTAGCGGGGCCGTGGTGGTACCCACACGGCCCGAATTCGATGAGGTCCCGGTCTCGACGTCGATCCGTCCCCGGCTCCGTCACCGGAGGCGGGAACAGAGGAACGTCACTTGCCGAGAAGCTTCTTGATCTTCTTGGCGTCGCCCGGAGCCATCTCCGCGTTGCCCGAGAGGCGTCGCGTCAGCGTGGACGGCTTGTGCTCGAGCAGGTGGCGCTTGCCGGCGCGCTCACGGAGCACCTTGCCGGTGCCGGTGATCTTGAAGCGCTTCTTGGAACCGCTGTGCGTCTTGTTCTTCGGCATAGCGCCGTTATCTCCTCGTCAGTGGCGCTCCCACCGGCACACGGGGTACCGGCATGCGTGCGGGAGCGTCAGATCTTGGTTTCTGAATCCGGGCGGGACCGGGGGCGCCTCACGGCAGCCCCTCGGGTCACCCCTCGGAGGGCGCCTCGGCGGGCGCGTCGGCCTGGGCCTTCGCGACCTCGCGGTCAGCCTTCCGTGCGGCCTGGGCCTCACGCGCCTCGGCCATGGCCTCGGTCTTCTTCTTGTGCGGGCCAAGAACCATGATCATGTTCCGGCCGTCCTGCTTCGGGTTCGACTCGATGAACCCGAGGTCCTCGACATCGGACGCGAGACGCTGGAGCAGGCGGTAGCCAAGCTCGGGGCGGGACTGCTCACGACCACGGAACATGATCGTGATCTTGACCTTGTCACCCTGCTTGAGGAACCGGACGACGTGACCCTTTTTGGTGTCGTAGTCGTGCGGGTCGATCTTCGGCCGGAGCTTCATCTCCTTGATGACCGTGTGCGCCTGGTTCTTGCGCGCCTCACGGGCCTTCATGGCCGACTCGTACTTGAACTTCCCGTAGTCCATGAGCTTGCACACGGGCGGCCGGGCGTTCGCCGCGACCTCGACCAGGTCAAGGTCGTACTCCTGTGCGAGCTCAAGGGCCTTGGCGAGCGGGACGATTCCGACCTGCTCGCCGCTGGGACCGACAAGCCGCACTTCCGGAACGCGAATCCGGTCGTTGATGCGGGGCTCGGCGCTGATGGATCCTCCTCGGTAGCACTACGCGACCGACTGGCAGGCAGCCGCGCAACGTCTGTTTGGTAAGACCAACCGCGCCGGAACATGAAAAATGCCCCGGACGGGACACAGGCGGCAGCTCCTCAAAACCGGAGCACCGCCGCGGCCAGCCGCGAGGCGCACATCGGGCGACTTCCATCGTCCGTACGGAACGATGGGCGCCACCTGACCGGTGACCCGCCGTCCCGGAGGTCGGTCGGGTGGGAGATCGGAGCCTCCACTTGTGGGCCGGACACAGATGCGTCCAGCCGGTCGTCACACAAGGTTAGCAGCTCCGCCGGGATGGGGCTAACCGGTGGCCCCGGCCGTGTCGCGCGGGGCGGGGCATATCGTGTGCGTCATGAGTGACGCGACCCCTGACACCGATTTCACCGGATCTCCGGATTCTCCCGACTTCGACGCCATGACCCGCGACATCGCCGAGGTCCCCGCCGTCGAAGTGATCGTCACGGTCGCGGTGAACCTGATGAGCGCTGCCGCCGTCAAGCTCGGGCTGACCGAGGAGGGCGAGGAGCACAAGGACCTGGACGAGGCCCGCAAACTGGTCCACGCGCTGGCGGGGCTGCTCGACGCGAGCACCACCGAGATCAGCTCCTTCCACGCGGCACCGCTGCGGGACGGCCTGAAGTCGCTCCAGCTCGCCTTCCGCGAGGCGTCGCTGGTGCCGGACCAGCCGGGGCAGGGGCCCGGCGAGAAGTACACCGGGCCCGTCTACGGCTGATCCGCCGCCGCGCGGACCGCGCTACCGCACGAAGAAGGGCTCGCCCGGAGCGGCGGCACCGGCCGGCAGCAGTGCCAGGTCGAGGCCCCGCACCAGGCGGGCCCTCAGCGCGTCATGGCCCGCGAGCGCCTCGGCGACCCGGTGGGCGTCCCGGGCCGGGACGGCGTCCGGGGCGAGCACCAGGGCGAGGGTCCCGTCCGCGTCCGCGCCGCCCGGGCCCAGATGGGCGCGGACCACGGCGGGCTCGGCGGCCAGGATCTCGCGCACGGCGTCCGTGACGGCGGGGTCGTCGAGCGGGTCCGTGCTGGTGCGGCCCTCGGCGAGGGCCCGCAGCGCGGGGCCGGTGAGCTGGTAGGTGACGGGGCCCGCGAGATCCAGTACGAGCGTGTCCGCCCGCTCGTGGGCGGCTGCCTGGAGGGCCTGGTGGAGGGGGACGGCGACGGGGCGGGCCTCCGGGTTCCAGCGGGCCAGGGACGCGATGGAGGTGAAGGCGGGGAGGGCTCGGCGGGGGCCGGCGGTGAGGGTGGGGACGGCCATGTCGCTGGTCTTCTCCTGCGGGAGTCCGTTCGGCCCGATCTCGGTCTCGCCGAGGACGGCGACCACGGGGACGAGCAGGCGGGCGTCCCGGAGCGCCTCCAGCACCGGGGTCTCGGCGGTGCGGTCCGCGGCCCAGGTGGTGAGGGCTGCGGTGAGCCGGGGGTCGGCGGTGCCGTCGTCGTCGGGGAAACCGGGGTCCGGGATGTTCTTGAGCGCCACCCCTCGACCCTAATTCCTCCGCGGGTCCCGGCTGCCCCCGGGGGGCTCGGTCTCTTGCCGCGAGCCTCGGCGCTCCGGGCGTGCCGAGGCACGAAATCCAGCCCCTCCGGCATTTGAGGAGCGGGGGTTCGGGGGCTGGCCCCCGACCGTGGCCCGCGGGATGCGGGGTCCTGTGGCACAGGGTCCGTCCTCAAACTCCCCCAGAGCTGCCTCTGGGAGGTGCCCCCAGACGGGCTGAATTTGCTCGGGTTGCCCGTGGTGCGGGGTCCGTCCTCAAGCGCCGGACGGGCTGAAGATGCACAGGCGCGGGCACCTGTCGCACAGGGTCCGTCCTCAATCGCCGGACGGGCTGAAGATGCACAGGCGCGGGCACCTGTCGCACAGGGTCCGTCCTCAAACGCCGGACGGGCTGCATTTGCTCGGGGCGCCTCTGGGAGGTGCCCCCGGACGGGCTGGGGTTGCTCGGGGCGCCTCCGAGAGGTGCCCCCGGGTGGGCCGGGTTGGTCGGGGGGTCAGCGGCGGGGTGGGGGGCGGGGGGTGCGCCAGAGGGCGATGCCGGTCGCGAGGATCAGCGCCCCCGCACCCCCCGCCACCGGCGCCAGCCACTCCGCCGGCTCAGCCCCCACCTCCACCGGCTGCGGCCCCGGCCCGAAGAACTCCCTCCCGTACCCCGCCGTCGCCGCCTTCGGATCTCCCGCCCGCACCTTCCCCGCCTCCCGGATCGCCGCGGCGGGGTCCACCATCCCGTACCCCTTGGCGTCGTCCCGGCCGTTCTCGGGGCTGTCCCGGGCCGTCTCCGCGAGAAGCTTCTTGATCTGCGCCGGGGTCAGCTCCGGATGCGCCGAGCGCACCAGCGCGACCGCCCCGGAGACGAACGCGGCGGCGGCGCTCGTCCCCCACCCCTGGTAGTACTTCCGGTCGGGGTCGGGGATGACCACATCCACCCCGGGCGCGTTGACCGTGGCGTACCAGCGCTGGGTCGAGAAGGACGCGTGGGTCCCGTAGCGGTCCACCGCCGTCACCGCTATCACGCCGGGGTAGGCCGCCGGATAGGACACCCGGTCCCCCTTCTCCCCGCCGTTCCCCGCCGACGCCACCACCACGGCCCCCTTCGAGAGGGCGTACCGCACGGCCGCGTCCTCCCCCGCCTCCGCGTGCGCCGACTCGCTGTCGTCGCCGAGGGAGAGGTTGATGACGTCCGCACCGTGGTCGGCGGCCCAGCGGATGCCCTTCGCCAGGGCGGTGCCCCGGGAGTTGCGGGCCTTGTCCCGGGCCTTGTCGCCGCTTTCGAGGATCACCCGCACGGGCAGGATCTTCGCCTCGGGCGCTATCCCCATGACCCCGTCCCCGCCGGCCGGGCCGTGGCCGTGCGCCGCGATGATCCCGGCCATCGCGGTGCCGTGGCGGGCCCAGGCCCGGTCCCCCCGGGTCGCGCCGAAGCCGATCAGGTCCTTGCCGGGCAGGACATTGCCCAGCAGGTCGGGGTGCTGGTCGTCGACCCCGGTGTCGAGCACGGCGACGGTGATCCCCGCGCCCTTGCTCGTACGCCACGCCTCGTCCGTGTTGAGCGCGTCGAGGCCCCACTGCTGGGGCCGTATGCCGTCGGCGTGCGCGGGGGCCGCGGCCACCAGGGCGAGCGCGGCGGCCAGCAGGGTGGCGGCGAACCGGTGCCGGCGGCGCGCTCCGTCCGTTCCCGGGGTCATGACCGGGGCTCCGCGGCCGTGCCGAGGCTGGCGCGCAGGGCGCTCTCGATGCCGTCCGACAGGCCCTTGGCCTCATGGCCGAGCCCGGCCTGCGCCGGAGCCGATGTGGCGCCCTTGGCGCGGGCCTCGCCGGCGGGCCTGGGGTCGGTGACGGCGCGGCCGTCGGCGAAGCCGGAGACCGCGTAGACGACGACGGGCGCGTCGGTGAGGACGTCGATGCTCCAGCTGGCGCGCTGCCGCTCGCCGAACCGGGCGGCGACGGTGCCGGGGGCGGGGAAGGCGCGGGGCATCAGATCGGCGCGCTCGGCGAGGCGCTCGGTGGTGAAGCGGGACTCCAGGGCGTGCATGGACGCGGCGCCGCCCTTGGTGAAGACCATCCCGACGGTGGTGACATGGCTGGAGGTGGCGTCGGTGTAGGTGGCGCGCAGGACCCGGGTGCAGCCGACGGGCTGGAGTGCGCGGACGAGCAGGGGGTCGAGGCTCTCGGCGCAGCTTCCGTCGGGTGCCACGGCGACCCGGGTCCAGACCCGGTCGGCGCCGCCGGGCCCCGCGCCCCTGCCGTGGACGGTGCGGGGGAAGAGGGTGTCCACCGGCAGGCTGTACCAGAGGGTGCGGCCCTCGGTGTAGGCGGTCTGGGCGGTGGTGTCGGCGCTGGAGTCCCCGGTGAGCCAGCTCCCGGTGGCGGCGCCGCCGATGAGGCCGAGCCCGAGCACCACACAGGCGAGCGCGGCGGCGGTGCGTATGGGCCGTCGGGCGCGGACGGGCCGGAGCCGCGCGGTCGTCCCGGCCGGGTGTTCGGCCATGGGCAGGGCGCCGTACGCCTGGACGAAGGCCGGGGGCTCGGCGGGGGGCGCCGGACGGTAGCGCTCCGGGGAGACCCGGGGAGGGCCGGGCGGGCGCGGTGGCTCCCCGGGCGGGCCGGCGGCACGGGACGGGCCGGTGACCGCGTGGGGCGGCATCGGTCCGGGCCGCTCGGGCGAGGTCCGGGGCCGGGGTGGCGCGGTGCGGCCCTCGGGGGGCGACGGGGGGCGGGGCGGGGCCGCCCCGGGGCGGCGCGCGGGCCCGGGGGAGGGAGCGGGCCGGGGCGCGGAGGTCCGCGCCCGGTCGCCCGGGCCCGGCGCCCGGCGCAGGGAACGGGTGTCCTCGTCGGGCAGCGGCACGCGCCGGGTCCCGGGAGGGGCCGGGGGCGGCGGCGGTCCGGGGGGAGCCGACCGGGGGGCGGGCGACCGGGGAGCGGGAGGCCGGGGGGCGGGCGGTTCGGTACGGGGGTCCGGCGCGGGTTGCCGTGGTGCCGGGCGGGAGCCGGGCGCCGGGGGCTGCCGCCGCAGCGCACGCGTGTTCTCGTCGGACGCGACGGGCCGGCGGCGCGGGGCGCGGGGGGCCTCGCCGGAGGCGGCCGGCCCCCGCCGCAGCGAGCGGGTGTCCTCGTCGGCCGCGGCCGGCTCACGCTCACGGCGCGGTGCCCGGGCCTTCCCGTCGTCGCCGGGCGGCAGCAGATCGGTGAGTCCCGAGCGAGGGCCGGGCGGGGCGGGCTCGGGAGGGAGCAGCGCGTCCGGAACGCGCGCGGAGGGGGAGGGCGGAGGCGGGGTCTCGTCGGGGGCGGGGGAGCCTGGGAGGGGAGGGCGTTCCGCCTCCGTACTCATTCCGCCCCCCGTGATCTCGTCCCCGTGCACCGGCTGTTCCGCCCTTCCGGGGCGCCCGGTCCGGTACCGCGTCCCGCGTCACTCTACGGGTTGGTGCCCCTCCCGAGGGATTCTGACCCCGGCGCCGTGGGGATCTGCCCAGAACGTCCCCCTACCCCTCGGTAGTCCCTTCTGGCAGGCTCGCCCCATGATCCCCAGTGCTGTGGACCGGGCCCGTTACGACCGCGCCACCGCCCGTCTCGACGCCCCGCTCGCGGTGGTCGACATCGACGCCTTCGACGCCAACGCCGCCGATCTGGCGCGCCGGGCGGGCGGCAAGCCGATCCGGGTGGCGAGCAAGTCCGTCCGCTGCCGTGCGCTGCTGGAGCGGGTGCTCGCCGGGGACGGGTTCCGCGGGGTGATGTCGTTCACGCTGGCCGAGTCGGTGTGGCTGGCCCGGGCCGGGTTCGATGACGTCCTGCTGGCGTATCCGTCCGCCGACCGGGCCTCGTTCGCCGAGCTGGCGGGTGACGGGAGACTCGCCGCAGCCGTGACGGTGCTGGTGGACGACCCGGCGCAGCTCGATCTGATCGACCGGGCCCGCGCGGGCGGCACGGAGGAGATCCGGGTCTGTCTGGAACTCGACACCGCGCTGCGGCTGCTGGGCGGCCGGGTACGGATAGGGGCGCGCCGCTCCCCGCTGGCCGAGCCGGGCCAGGTGGCGGAGCTGGCCCGGACGGTCGCCCGGCGGCCCGGTTTCCGGCTGGTGGGGCTGATGGCGTACGAGGGGCATGTCGCGGGCGTCGGTGACTCGTACCCCGGCTCCCCGGTGACGTCCCGGGCGATACGGCTGATGCAGCACGTCGCCCGGCGGCAGCTGGCCGGGCTGCGGGCCGAGACCGTGCGGGCGGTGCGGGCCGTCGTCCCGGAGCTGGAGTTCGTCAACGGCGGGGGCACGGGCAGTGTCCAGCAGACGGCGGCCGAGAGCGCGGTGACGGAGATAGCGGCGGGCTCCGGGCTGCTGCTGCCCCGGCTGTTCGACCACTACACCTCCTTCTCGGGACGCCCCGCGGCGCTCTTCGCCCTTCCCGTGGTGCGGCGTCCCGGGGTGGGTGTGGTGACGGTGCTCGGCGGCGGCTATCCGGCGTCCGGGGCCGCGGGGCGGGACCGCTCGCCCGTCCCGTATCTCCCCGGGGGACTGCGCTACGTCCGCCAGGAGGGCGCGGGTGAGGTGCAGACCCCGCTGCTCGGGGCCGCCGCCGACGATCTGCTGATCGGTGACAAGGTCTGGTTCCGGCACGCCAAGGCCGGGGAGCTGTGCGAGCGTTTCGCCGCGCTCCACCTGATAGAGGGCGACCGGGTGACCGCCGAGGTGCCGACGTACCGGGGCGAGGGTCGCACCTTCCTCTGAAGACTCCTGAGGCCCCCGAGAGCCCGGAGGCCCCTGAGATCTCCGGGGCCTCCGGGCCCCGCAACGGCCCTCCGGGGCCTTCCGCCGCTAGAGGGGCGTGACGTACGCCCCCGACAGACCTCCGTCCACCAGGAAGTCGGTGGCGTTGACGAAGGAGGCGTCGTCGCTCGCGAGGAAGGCCACGGCCGCCGCGATCTCGTCCGCCTCGGCGAACCGTCCGACCGGGATGTGCACCAGCCGGCGGGCGGCGCGCTCGGGGTCGGAGGCGAACAGCTCCCGGAGCAGCGGGGTGTTGACGGGCCCCGGGCAGAGCGCGTTGACCCGGATGCCCTCGCGGGCGAACTGCACGCCCAGCTCCCGGGACATGGCGAGGACCCCGCCCTTGGAGGCGGTGTACGAGATCTGGGAGGTGGCGGCGCCCATGATCGCGACGAAGGACGCGGTGTTGATGATGGAGCCCCGGCCCTGGCGCCGCATATAGGGGAGGGCGGCCTTGCAGCAGAGGTAGACGGAGGTGAGGTTGACGTCCTGGACGCGCCGCCAGGCCTCCAGTCCCGTGGTGAGGATGGAGTCGTCGTCGGGGGGTGAGATACCGGCGTTGTTGAAGGCGACATCGACGGAGCCGTAGGTGTCGTGGGCGGCGCCGAAGAGGGCCTCGACCTGCTCGGCGTCGGTGACGTCGACCTGGACGAAGAGCCCGCCGACGGCCTCGGCGGCGGCGGTGCCCGCGCTCGCGTCGATGTCCCCGCAGACGACGTGCGCGCCTTCGGAGGCGAGCCGGCGGGCGGTGGCGAGTCCGATGCCGCTCCCCGCTCCGGTGACGACCGCGGTACGGCCCACCAGGCGGCGGCAGAGGGAAGTCTCGGTCATGGTGCTCAGGCCTCCGTGCTGAGGAAGACGTTCTTGGTCTCGGTGAAAGCGGTGAGGGCGTCGGGGCCGAGTTCCCGGCCGAGGCCGGAGTGCCGGTAGCCGCCGAAGGGGGTGGTGTAGCGGACGCTGCTGTGGGAGTTGACGGAGAGGTTGCCGGCCCGGACGGCGCGGGAGACCCGGATGGCGCGGCCGATGTCGCGGGTCCAGAGGGAGCCGGAGAGTCCGTAGTCGGTGTCGTTGGCGAGCCGGATGGCGTCGGCCTCGTCGTCGAAGGGGAAGACGGCGGCGACCGGCCCGAACACCTCCTCGCGGGCGGCCGGGGCGTCGGGCGCGAGGCCGGTGAGGACGGTGGGCGGGAACCAGAAGCCGGGCCCGTCGGGCGCGGTGCCCCGGATGCCGGAATGGCCGTCGGGGACGTACGACCGTACGCGGTCCCGCTGGCGCCGGGAGATCAGCGGGCCCATCTGGGTCCGCTCGTCGGCGGGGTCGCCGACCACGACGGCGGCGATGGCCGGGGCGAGGAGTTCCAGGAAGCGGTCGTGGACGGAGCGCTGGACCAGGATGCGGGTGCGGGCGCAGCAGTCCTGGCCGCTGTTGTCGAGGAAGGACATGGGGGTGGCGGCGACGGCGGCCTCCAGATCGGCGTCGGCGAAGACGATGTTGGGGCTCTTGCCGCCGAGTTCGAGGGTGACCCGCTTCACCTGGGCGGCGCACCGGGCCATGATGCCCTTGCCGACGGCGGTGGAGCCGGTGAAGACGATCTTGGCCACTCCGGGGTGGTCCACCAGGGCCTGCCCGGCGGTGTCCCCGGCGCCCGGCAGCACCTGGAAGAGGTCCTCGGGCAGGCCCGCCTCCAGGGCGAGTTCCGCGAGGCGCAGCGCGGTCAGCGGGGTGGTCTCGGCGGGTTTGAGGAGGACGGCGTTCCCGGCGGCGAGGGCGGGGGCGGTGCCCCAGGCGGCGATCGGCAGGGGAAAGTTCCAGGGGGCGATCACCCCGACGACGCCGAGCGGTTCGAGGAGGGTGATGTCGAGGCCGCCCGCGACGGGGATCTGCCGGCCGTTGAGGCGCTCCACTCCCCCGGCGGCGTAGTCGAGCAGATCGCGGACGTTGCCGGCCTCCCAGCGGGCGTTGCCGATGGTGTGGCCGGCCTGGAGCACCTCCAGCCGGGCGAGTTCCTCGGTGTGGCCGTCCACGACGGCGGCGAACCGGCGCAGCAGCCGGGCCCGGTCGGCGGGGGCGGCCCCGGCCCACGACCGCTGGGCGCGGGCGGCCCGGGTCACCGCGGCGGCGACCTCGGGGACGGTGGTCGCGGGTACGGCCCGGACGAGTTCGCCGGTGGCGGGGTTGAGGACTTCGTGGTGGGCGTGCGGCACGGCGCTCCTCGCGGTGACAGGGACAGGGGCGGCGGGTGGGGGGAAGGGAGTGGGAACGGGGTGGTCAGAGTCGTTCGAAGGAGCGGCGCAGCTCCCAGTCGGTCACCGCGGCGTCGTACGCGGCCAGCTCCACGCGCGCCATGTTGGCGTAGTGCGCGACGACGTCCTCGCCGAAGGCCGCAGCGGCCAGGGCGCTGTTCTCCCAGAGTTCGGCGGCTTCCCGCAGGGTCGCCGGGACCCGGGCGTGTCCCGCCGTGTAGGCGTTGCCGGGGGACTCACGGGGCAGCTCCAGCCGCTGTTCCACTCCGTGCAGCCCCGCCGCGACCAGCCCGGCGACCGCGAGATAGGGGTTGACGTCCCCGCCGGGCAGCCGGTTCTCGAAGCGCATCGAGCGCCCGTGTCCGACCACCCGCAAGGCGCAGCTGCGGTTGTCGTGGCCCCAGGCGACGGCGGTGGGCGCGAAGGAGCCGGGCTGGAACCGCTTGTACGAGTTGATGTTGGGCGCGTACAGCAGGGAGAACTCCCGCAGCGCGGCGAGCTGTCCGGCGAGGAAGTGCCGCATGAGGCCGGACATGCCGCCGGGTCCCTCGCCGGCCATCGCGTTGCCGCCGTCCGGCCCGGCGAGCGAGAGATGGATATGGCAGGAATTGCCCTCGCGTTCGTTGTACTTGGCCATGAAGGTGAGCGATACGCCCTCCTGTGCGGCGATCTCCTTCGCGCCGGTCTTGTAGACGGCGTGCTGGTCGCAGGTGACGAGGGCCTCGTCGTAGCGGAAGGCGATCTCGTGCTGGCCGGGGTTGCACTCGCCCTTGGCGGACTCCACGGTCAGCCCGGCGGCGGCCATCTCCCGGCGGATGCGGCGCAGCAGCGGCTCGATCCGTCCGGTGCCGAGGACGGAGTAGTCGGTGTTGTACTGGTTCGCCGGTGTCAGGTCCCGGTAGCCGCGGTCCCAGGCGTCCTCGTAGGTGTCCCTGAAGACGATGAACTCCAGCTCGGTGCCGACCCGGGCGGTGTAGCCCAGTTCCCCCAGCCGCTCCAGCTGGCGGCGGAGGATCTGGCGCGGGGCCGCCGTCACGGGGGAGCCGTCGCTCCAGGCGAGGTCGGCGACGAGCAGCGCGGTGCCCTCGTGCCAGGGGACACGGCGCAGGGTGGCGAGGTCGGGGCGCAGGGAGAAGTCGCCGTAGCCGCGGTCCCAGGAGGACATGGCGTAGCCGTCGACGGTGTTCATCTCGGTGTCGACGGCGAGGAGGTAGTTGCAGCCCTCGGCGCCGTGCTCCAGGACCTCGTCCAGGAAGAAGGGCGCGGCGAACCGTTTGCCCTGGAGGCGTCCCTGCATATCGGGGAAGGCGAGCACCACGGTGTCGATCTCTCCGCTCGCGACGAGGGCTCGCAGCTCCTCGGTGCCGAGCGGGGGTGTGCGGTCTGCCACGGGACGTACGCCTCCTTGGATCAGCCGGAAGCCATAAGGTATTGCTCAAGACCATTGCTTGGGAAGAGGACACCGTCGACGTGGCCAGGAGAGAAGACGAGACCGGCCGGCCGGTGCCCCCGCTGCGCCCGGTGCGGGCGGGGAACGGTTTCGAGGAGGCGCTGGAGCAGCTCCTCCAGCTGCTGCGGCTCGGGCTGGTGTCCGGCGGGGAGCGGCTGCCGGCCGAACGGGAGCTGGCCCGGCGTCTGGGGATCAGCCGGGTCACCCTGCGCGAGGTGCTCAAGGTCCTCGCCGACCAGGGTCTGGTGGAGAGCCGGCGGGGCCGGTACGGCGGCACCTTCGTGCTCGGCCGGGACGGCTCGGCCGGCGAGGAGGAGCTGCGGCGGCGGGTCGCCGGGGTCGATGTGGAGGACACCCTGCGCTTCCGCGAGGTGCTGGAGACCGGGGCCGCGGGGCTGTGCGCGGGTCACCGGCTCACCGGGGAGCGCGCCCGGCGGCTCCGTACCGCGCTGGCCGCGACCCGTGACGCGCCGCTGGCGGAGTACCGCCGCGGGGACACCCTGTTCCATCTGACCCTGGCGGAGCTGGCCGGCTCCCCCACGCTCGCCGGTCAGTACGCCGCCGTCCGCGCGACCCTCAACGACCTGCTGGACTGCATACCGCTGCTGGTGCGCAACCTCGAACACTCCCAGCACCAGCACACCGCGCTCGTCGAGGCGGTGCTCGACGGGGACGCGGACGGCGCGCGCGAGGTGATGCGGGAGCACTGCGAGGGGACGGCGGCGCTGCTGCGGGGGTTTCTGCCCGCGCGCACCCTCTGAGGGGCTGCCCGGGCACCGCTCCGCGCAGGAGGCTTGCGCATTCCGCACCCGGCCGCAAAGGTGTTCGCACAAACCTTTGCAAGCCAGGAGCTTCTCATGGCCGAAGGCACCACCGACCGCTCCCCCTCCCCTGTCTCCCCACCCGTGGACAGCCACCCCCACGACCCCTATCTCCGGCGGCGCGCCCTGCGCACGGGCAGCGCGGGGTGGCTGCTGCTCACCGGGCTCGGCGTCGCCTATGTCGTCTCCGGCGACTTCTCCGGCTGGAACATCGGTCTCTCCAAGGGCGGCTTCGGCGGGCTGGCCATCGCGACCCTGCTCATGGGAGTGATGTACGCCTGTCTGGTCTTCGCGCTCGCCGAACTGTCGGCGATCCTGCCCACCGCCGGCGGCGGCTACGGCTTCGCCCGGCGGGCGCTCGGCACCTGGGGCGGGTTTCTGACCGGGACCGCGATCCTGATCGAGTACATCCTCGCCCCCGCCGCGATCTCCATCTTCATCGGCGACTACGTCGAGTCGCTGGGTCTCTTCGGCCTCGAATCCGGCTGGCCGGTCTATCTCGCCTGCTTCGCGGTCTTCATCGGCATCCATCTCTGGGGCGTCGGCGAGGCCCTGCGCTTCAGCCTGGTCGTCACCGCCATCGCGGTGGCGGCGCTGCTGATCTTCGCGGTCGGCGCCTTCACCGAGTTCAGCGCCGCGCACCTCAATGACATCCCGGCCGACGAGGACGCCTTCGGCGCCAACTCCTGGCTGCCGTACGGACTCCTGGGGATCTGGGCGGCCTTCCCCTTCGGGATGTGGTTCTTCCTCGGGGTGGAGGGGGTTCCGCTCGCCGCCGAGGAGGCCAGGGACCCGGTGCGCTCGATGCCCCGGGCGCTCGCGGTCTCCCTGGGGGTCCTGGTCGTCCTCGCCGCCCTCACCTTCCTCGCCGCCACCGGCGCGCGGGGCTCATCGGCGATCCAGGAGGCCGGGAATCCGCTGGTGGTGGCGCTCCAGGGGGACGGTGACCCCACCGGGCTGAGCCGATTCGTCAACTACGCCGGGCTGGCGGGCCTCGTCGCGTCCTTCTTCTCCCTCATCTACGCGGGCTCCCGGCAGTTGTTCGCGCTCTCCCGGGCCGGATATCTGCCCCGGGTGCTCTCCCTCACCAGCCGCCGCAAATCGCCCTATCTCGGGCTGCTGATACCGGGAGCGATCGGGTTCGCGCTCGCCGCGTCCAGTGGCGACGGGGCCCGCATGCTGAACATCGCGGTCTTCGGCGCGACCATCAGCTACGCGCTGATGGCCCTCTCGCACATCGTCCTGCGCCGCCGGGAGCCCGGGCTGCACCGCCCGTACCGCACTCCCGGCGGCACGCTGACCTCGTCGGTGGCCTTCGTCCTCGCGCTCTGCGCCCTGGTGGCGACGTTCCTGGTCGACCGGGACGCGGCCTTCATCGCGCTGGGTGTGTACGCGGTCGCGCTGGCCTACTTCGCGATCTACAGTCGGCGTCATCTCGTCGCCAGGGCGCCGGAGGAGGAGTTCGCGGCGCTCGCGGCGGCCGAGGCGGAGCTGAAGCGCGACTGACCACCTCACGTCCAGTGGAGCCCTGGTGACCAAGCCGCTCATCGGAATCACGACCTATCTCAACCAGGCCGCCTGGGGGGTGTGGAGCATGCCCGCGGCGCTGCTGCCCGCGCAGTACCCGGCGCTGGTGCAGCGGGCGGGCGGGCTGGCGGCCATGCTCCCGCCCGACGCCGGCCCGGACTCCGCGCCGGAGGTGGTGGCGCGGCTGGACGGGCTGGTCGTGGCGGGCGGGGCGGATGTGGAGCCGGTGCGGTACGGGGCCGAACGGGACCCCCGCACGGGGCCGCCGGCCGCCGAGCGGGACGCCTGGGAACTCGCCCTGATCCACGCGGCGCTGGCGGCGGGGACACCGCTGCTGGGGATCTGCCGGGGCATGCAGCTGCTGAACGTGGCGCTGGGCGGGACGCTGGTGCAGCACCTGGAGGGGCACACCGGCGGCGAGGGCGTCTTCACCTCGCACACGGTGAAGCCGGTGCCGGGGACGCGGTACGCCGCCATCGCGCCGGAGGCGGTGGAGGTGCCGTCCTACCACCACCAAGCGGTGGACCGGCTCGCGCCGGGGCTGGTGGTGGGGGCCTGGGCGGAGGACGGGGTGGTGGAGGCGGTCGAGGTGGAGGGGTGCTGGGCGGTGGGGGTGCAGTGGCATCCGGAGATGGGGGGTGAGGAACGGTTGATGGCGGCGCTGGTGGGGGCTGCCGGCGGGGGCCGCGGGGCCGGGGGCGCGGGGCCCACGCCCGGCCCGGGCTCCTCTCGCACAAGGTCCGTCCTCAAACGCCGGACAGGCTGAAACGGCCCACCCCACAGGGGAAACCCGGGCACAGAAGCCCGAGGACCCACCCTCGGCCCGCGCACCTCCCGCACAAGGTCCGTCCTCAAACGCCGGACAGGCTGAAACGGCCCACCCCACAGGGGAAACCCGGGCACGGGGCCCGTGGGGCTATGGGGTGGGGCGGGGTGGGGAGGCGGTCGTCAGGGTGAGCAGCTCGCGCGCCGGGCCCGCGGGCAGGTGGGCGCGGCGCCAGACCGCGCGGAGGGCCCGGCGCAGCGGCACCCCCTGGAGGCGCACCTCCATGAGCCGCCGTGCCCCCACCTCCTCCCGCACCGCCAGCTCACTGAGCACCGCCGGCCCCGCCCCGCTCATCACCGCCCCCTTCACCGCCGTGGTCGACGCCAGCTCCAGCAGCGGCTCCGCCAGCCCCCCGTGCCCCGACAGCGCGGAGTCCAGCACCTGCCGGGTCCCCGACCCGCGCTCCCGCAGAATCAGCGGCGTCCCCGCCAGCTCCCCCGGGGTGAGCGCCCCCCGCCCCCCGGCCCACGGATGGCCGGGAGCCACGACCACCACCAGCCGGTCATGGCCGATCACCGCCCCGTCCAGCCCCTCCGGCACCGCCAGCCCCTCCACGAACCCGAGGTCGGCCTCCCCGGAGAGCAGCCGCTCCGCGACCGCCGCCGAGTTCCCCGCGTACAGCGACACCGCCGTCCCCGGCCGGTCCGTCCGCAGCGCGATCAGCCACCCGGGCAGCAGATACTCCGCGATCGTCATGGACGCGGCCACCCGCAGCCGCGAGTCCCGCTGCCCCCGCAGCGCCTGCGCCCCGGCGTCGAAGGCCTCCGCCGCCTCCACCACCCGTCGCGCCCAGTCCGTGACCAGCGCCCCCGCCCCGGTGAGCCGGGAGCCGCGCGGTGAGCGGTCCACCAGGGCGAGCCCGAGCCCGCGCTCCATGGACCGGATGCGGGCGCTGGCCGCCGGCTGGCTGATCCCCAGCTCCCGGGCGGCCCGGCCCAGGCTGCCGTGCCGGGCGACGGCGAGCAGCAGCTCCAGCGCGCCCAGGTCGGGCACCCGGTGCGCCAGCGGCACCTTCGCCTCGCTGTCACTCATCAACCCAGCTTATGACCCCATAGTCCGAAGACTCCTGGTGAGGGGGGCCGGCGGACCGGACAGTGGTGGCATGACCACCGTCGTACACCCCGGCCGGCGCCCCACCCCGCGCCTCGGGACACCCCTCGGGACACCGCCGCCCGGGCGCCTCCCCGCCCTGCGCGGTCTCGCCCCGAACTGGTACGCGGCGGTGATGGGCACCGCCGTGGTCGCCACCGCGGGCGCCGCGCTCCCCGTCCCCGGCGCCCGCCCGGCGCTCGCGGCCGTCTGGGCGGCGTCGGCGCTGCTCCTCGCGGCGCTGCTCACCGCGCGCGCCGGGCACTGGCTGTACCACCGCGATCAGGCCCGGGCCCATCTCCTCGACCCGGCGGTGGCACCCTTCCACGGCTGTCTGCCCATGGCCCAGCTCGCGGTGGGCACCGCCGCCCTGGCGGTGGGCGGGGAGGTGATCGGGGAGAGCGCGGCCGTGGTGCTCGCGTCCGTGCTCATCACCACCGGCACCCTCAGCGCCCTGGTGGTGGCGGCGGGAATCCCGTATCTGATGGTCGTGCGCCACCGGGTCGCCCCCGGCACGGCATCCCCGGTGTGGCTGCTGCCGGTGGTCGCCCCGATGGTCGCCGCCTCGTCGGCCCCGCTGCTCGTCCCGTATCTGCCCGAGGGGGCCTGGCGGGCGACGGTGCTGCTCGGCGCCGGCGCGCTCTTCGGGATGAGCGCCCTGGCGACGCTGCTGCTCCTGCCGCTGATCCTCTCCCGGCTGATCCACCACGGCCCGCTGCCGCTCGCGCTCACCCCCGCGCTGTTCCTGGTGCTCGGCCCGCTGGGCCAGTCGGTCACCGCCGCGGGCAACATGGCGGCGGCCGACACCCCGTACGCCGCCGCGCTGGCGCCGCTCGCGGTGGTCCACGGCGTCCCGGTGCTGGGGTTCGCGCTGCTGTGGCTGGCCATCGCGGGCGCGATGACGGTCCGCGCGCTCCGGCGCGGGATGCCGTTCTCGCTGAGCTGGTGGGCGTTCACCTTCCCGGTCGGCACCTGTGTCACGGGCGCGGCCGGGCTGGCGCACCGTACCGGCCTGACGGCCCTGACGGCGGTGGCGGCCGTGCTGTACGGGCTGCTGGTGGCGGCGTGGGCGGTGGCGGCGGTGCGCACCGCGCGCGGGGTGGTCAGCGGAGAGCTGCTCGCAGCGCCGCGCCGATGACGGCGGGCGCCTCGGCGAGGCTGGGCCCGTACCAGGTGAGGTGACGGCCGCTGACCAGGGCGCAGGGCAGCCCGGGGAAGGCCTCGGGGCCGTCGTCGGCGGTGAAGCGGTAGGGCTCGTCGGGGAGGACCACCAGGGCGGCGCCGCTCGCGCGCAGCTCGTCCAGGGGGACGCGTGGGTAGCGGTCGTGGTGACCGGCGTACACCTGGCGCACTCCGAGCCGGCGCAGCAGATCGCCCGCGAAGGTGTCCCGGCCGAGGACCATCCAGGGCCGCCGCCAGACGGGCACGACGGCGGGCAGCGACCGCTCCGGGGGCCGCAGCTCGGCCCAGGCGCTCTCGGCCTCGGCCAGCCAGCGCGGCCGGGCGAGCCCGCAGCCGTCCACGAGGACCCGTTCGAGTTCGCGGAACGCCTGGGGCAGCGCGCGCACCTCGGTGACCAGCACCCGGACGCCGGCGGCGCGCAGCGCGTCGAGGTCGGGGGCCCGGTTCTCCTCCTCGTTGGCGATCACGAGATCGGGGTTCAGCGCGAGAATCCCGGGGACATCGGGGTTCTTGGTGCCTCCGACGCGCACCACGTCGAGCCCGGCGGGCCTGTCGCACCAGTCGGTCGCGCCGGCCAGCAGCCCGGGGGCGCTGACGGCGACGGCCTCGGTGAGGGAGGGCACCAGGGAGACGACCCGCATACCGGCTACGCGTCCGGGGGTGTCTCGATGTGCTCGGCGACCATGACGACGACGATCCGGGTCTCGGGGACGGTGGCGCGCCACCGGTGCCGTACGCCACCCGAGAGGAACAGCGTGTCACCGCGGCCGAGGCGGTGGGCGCGGCCCTCGGCCTCGACCTCCACCGCGCCGTCGGCGACGTACATCACCTCGTCGTTGCGGTGCTGGAACTCGCCTCCGGTGTCGTACTCGCCGGTGAACTCCAGGGCCTCCAGCTGGTGGCGCCCGCCGACGAGCCTGCGGGCGGCGGGCGCGCCGGGGGCGGTGAGGCCCTCGTCGTCGGGGGCGCGGACGACGGCGATGGTGCGCGCAGCGTCGGACGCCTCGATCAGCTTGCCGACGGTGGTCTCCAGGGCGTCGGCGACCCGCTGGAGCGAGCGGGCGCTGGGACGGGCCCGCTCGTTCTCCACCTGGCTCAGAAAGGGCACGGAGAGCCCGCTGCGCTCGGAGACCGCGGCGAGGGTGAGATCGAGCGCCCGGCGGCGTCTGCGCACGGCGGCGCCCACCCGAAGGCGCTCGGCCTCCTTCGGGTCCTTGCCGTCCTTCACGTCCATGCGCCGGGCTCCCCTTCCTGGTCCTGTCTCACCATACGCAGCTTCCGGCTCCGGCCGCGCGCACAGGGTTCGCCGTATGCGGCCCGGACGGGGAAACGCGGGACGGGGCGGCCCTCGCCTCCGGCGAGAACCACCCCGTTCAGGTGAGCGGGAGCGCGGGCGTCCCCCTACCGCGGTGCCATCCGGTCCGCGACCCCGGGATTCGCCTTCAGCCAGGTGCGCACGGCGTCCTGCTCCTTGCCCGTGCCGGTCTTCTGGATCTCCGCCTCAAGGCTGGTGAGCTGCTTTTCGGTCATTTTGAAATCCTTGAGCCAGCCTCCGATCTCGGGGTGATCGGCGGCGAAGCCCTTGCGGGCGATGGTGTGGACACCGTCGCCCTCGCCCCAGGCCCCCTGGGGGTCGTCCAGCTTCTTCAGGTCATAGGTGCTGTAGGCCCAGTGCGGGGACCAGAGCGTGGTGACGATGGGCTCCTTCTTCTGGTACGCCCGCTTCAGCTCGGCGAGCATGCCGGGGGTGGAGCCGTCGACGACCTCGTACTCGCCCCTGAGGCCGTACGCGTCGAGGACCTTGTCATTGAGCAGGCCCATCATCCCGGCGCTGGGCTCGATGCCGATGATGCGGCCCTTGAAGGTGCCGGACTTGCCCTTGAGGTCCTCCAGGGAGTCGACGCCCCGCACATAGGAGGGCACGGACAGCTCCAGCGAGGTGGGGCCGAACCAGGAGCCGAGGTCCTCCAGGCGGTCGCCGTACTTCTTCCAGTACTGGGCGTGGGTGACGGGCAGCCAGCCGTCGGTCTGGAAGTCGATCTGGCCGCCGGCGAGCCCGGTGTAGAGCGCTCCGGCCTCCAGTTGCTTGGTCTCGACCTCGAAGCCCCGGCGCTCCAGGACCTCCTTCCAGAGGAAGGTGGAGGCGATGCCCTCGTCCCAGGGGATGTAGCCGATGGTGACCTCGCGCCCCTTGCCGATGTCGGCGGCGCCGGAGGGCGCGGCCGACTTCCCGGCGCCGAAGACGCCGAGGCCGCCCGCGACGAGCGCGAGGACGACCACACCGACGGCGGCGACGGCGGGCCGGGGGCGGTGGTCCCTGATCCTGGGGCGGCCGGCCAGCGCCTTGGCCTTGGCGATGGCGCGGCGGCCCAGCGGCGAGACCTGGCGGCCCAGCTCGCCGGTGATCCGGTCGAGGTACATGGCGAGGATGACGATGGAGATGCCGGCCTCGAAGCCGAGGCCGATGTCGACATTGCCGATGGCGCGGTAGACCGCGCCGCCGAGCCCGCCGCCGCCGACCATGCCGGCGATCACGACCATGGAGAGGCCGAGCATGATGACCTGGTTGACCCCGGCCATGATGGTCGGCAGGGCCAGCGGCAGCTGGACCCGCAGCAGGGTGTCGCGCGGGGTGGTGCCGAAGGCCTCGGCGGCCTCGACCAGCTCCTTGTCGACCTGGCGGATGCCCAGTTCGGTCATGCGGACGCCGGGCGGCAGGGCGAAGACGATGGTGGCGATGATCCCGGGGACCACGCCGACGCCGAAGAAGATGATGCCGGGGATCAGATAGACCATGGCGGGCATGGTCTGCATGAAGTCCAGCACCGGGCGGACGACGGCGCTGACGGTCCTGGAGCGCGAGGCCCAGATGCCGAGCGGGACGGCGATCGCCAGGGTGACCACGGTGGCCACCAGGACCAGCGAGAGGGTCGACATGGCGTCGTCCCACAGCTCGATGGAGTCGATCAGCGCGAAGCCCGCGAAGGCGAGGACACCGGCGAGCAGCCCGCGCAGCCACCAGGCGGCGACGGCGAGGATGCCCGCGAAGAGCAGCGGCTCGGGCGCGGAGAGGGCCGCGTCGATGCCGTCGTACATGCCGGTGACGAGGGAGCTGATCGCGTCGAACAGCCACTCCAGATGGAGCCGGAGCCAGTCCACTCCCCGGTCGACCCAGTCGCCGATGTGGATTCTAGGCACGGGCCACCGCCCTGGCGCCGACCGCGCGCGCGGTGGTGGCGGTGCCGGCGGGCGCGGACGGGGTCATCGGCTCGCCGAGGACGGCGAGCAGCCTCGACCGGGGTACGACCCCGACGAGCGCGCCGCCGGAGTCGGTGACGGCGACCGGGGACTCGCTGGTGGAGCAGGGGGTGAACAGCTCGATGATCGGCGTGTCGGCCGGTACGGCCGCCGGGGCGGCGGCGATCACCTCGGCCGGGGTCGCCGGCTGCCGGGCGGCACCGAAGGCGGTGTCGGCGTCGGCCATGATCGCGCCCGCGGTGAGCACCCGGGAGCGGTCCACGTCCTGGGTGAAGGAGGCGACGTAGTCGCACGCGGGGGTGACGAGGATGTCCTCGGCGCAGCCCTGCTGGACGATGCGCCCGTCGCGCATCACCGCGATGCGGTCGCCGAGCCGCATGGCCTCGTTGAGGTCGTGGGTGATGAAGACGATGGTCTTCTTCAGCGTCTTCTGGAGCTGGAGCAGCTGGTCCTGCATATCGCGGCGGATCAGCGGGTCCAGCGCGCTGAAGGACTCGTCCATCAGCAGCAGATCGGCGTCGGTGGCGAGCGCGCGGGCGAGGCCGACGCGCTGCTGCATACCGCCGGACAGCTCGTCGGGCCAGGAGTCCTCCCAGCCGGCGAGCCCGGCGAGGGCGAGCGCCTCGGTGGCCCGGCGGTCGCGCTCGGAGCGGGGAACGCCCTGGACCTCGAGGCCGTATCCGGCGTTCTCCAGGACGCTGCGGTGCGGGAAGAGCGCGAAGTGCTGGAAGACCATGCTGATCTTGCGGGAGCGGACGGCGCGCAGTTCGGCGGGGCTCAGGGCGGTCAGGTCCTGGCCGTCGAAGAGGACCCGGCCCGCGGTCGGGCCGAGGAGTCCGTTGAGCATCCGCAGCAGGGTGGACTTACCGGACCCGGAGAGGCCCATGACGACGAAGATCTGTCCTGGCTCGACGGTGAACGAGGCATCGATCACGGCGGCGGTCGTGCCGTCGGCGCGCAGTTCGTCGCGGTCGGCTCCCCCTTCCAGCCGTTGGATCGCTTCCTCGGGTCGTCTTCCGAACACTTTGTACAGATGTTCGGCCTGGAGCCTGGACACATACACCTCGCGCGTTGAAACGAAAGCGGTCCGCCACCCCCTGCCGGCGGACCGAAGAGCAGTGCGGGTTCCGCCCGCACACCCCGAAAGCTGTTGAAAATGCAACGGGGTCCGCTCCGGATGCGCGCCTGCCCTGATCTTCACAAGGCAAACACAACAGTGAGCCAGGTCACTCCGGGTGACCGGCGGGAGTGCCGGGAGTGCCGGGGGCGGCGGGGGCGGCGGGGGCGCTCGCGGCAGGGTGCCGCCTCGGGGGCGCCGTCAGAGGGGCGCTGTCGGTGGGGTGCGGCATGATCGGGGTGTGACGCGACGCCTGATGCTCCTCGACACCGCCTCCCTGTACTTCCGGGCCTACTTCGGGGTCCCCGACTCCGTCCGCGCCCCCGACGGCACCCCGGTCAACGCGGTGCGCGGGCTGCTCGAATTCATCACGCGGCTGGTCCAGGACCACCACCCGGACGACCTCGTGGCCTGCTGGGACAACGACTGGCGCCCCCAGTGGCGGGTCGACCTGATCCCCTCGTACAAGGCGCACCGGGTCGCCGTGGAGACGGCGGCGGGGCCCGACGAGGAGGAGACCCCGGACACCCTCGCCCCCCAGGTCCCGGTGATCGCCGCGGTGCTGGACGCCCTCGGTATCGCCCGGGTCGGCGCCGACGGCTACGAGGCGGACGATGTGATCGGCACCCTCACGGCACGCGCCTCCGGCCCGGTGGACATCGTCACCGGTGACCGCGACCTCTTCCAGCTCGTCGACGACGCGCGCGGGCGCCGGGTGCTCTACCCGCTCAAGGGAGTGGGATCGCTCCAGCTCACCGACGAGGCATGGCTGCGCGAGAGGTACGGAGTGGACGGCCCCGGCTATGTGGATCTGGCCCTGCTGCGAGGCGACCCGAGCGACGGGCTGCCGGGGGTGCCCGGCATCGGCGAGAAGACGGCGGCCAAGCTGCTGGACGCCTTCGGTGATCTCGCGGGGATCATGGCGGCCGTGGACGACCCGGCGGCGAGGCTCACCCCCTCCCAGCGCCGGCGGCTCGACGAGGCCAGGGCGTATGTGGCGGTGGCGCCGACGGTGGTGCGTGTGGCGTCCGACGTGGCACTTCCCGCCTTCGACCCCGCGCTGCCCACGGAGCCGCGCGACCCGGCGGCGCTGGAGGAACTGGCGGCGCGCTGGGGGCTGGGTGGTGCGCTCCAGCGGCTCCTGACGACCCTTCGGCGGTGAGCGCGCCGGTCGCCCCGGGCTGAGATTCGACTTCCGTAGTGCTAACTTAGGTAAGCCTAAGCAGCCTAGGAGTTCGAGGGAGACCGCCGTGGCAGAGCAACCCGTCCGCAAGACATCGTCCGCCTACGAGGCACAGGTGATCCACACCGAGCGGATCGCGCCGCACATGGTGCGGGTCGTCCTCGGCGGTGAAGGGCTGGCGGGGTTCGCTGTCGACGGCTCCACCGACAGCTATGTGAAGCTCCTGTTCGCGCCGGAGGGCGTGAGCTACCCCGAGCCGTTCGACGTGGACCGCATCCGGGCGGAGTTCCCGCGCGAGCAGTGGCCCGCCAACCGCACGTACACCGTGCGCGCCTGGGACGCCGCCCGGAACGAGTTGACGATCGACTTCGTGGTCCACGGCGACGAGGGGCTCGCGGGCCCCTGGGCCGGGCGCGCGCAGACCGGTGACACCCTGTGGATTCTCGGCCCCGCCGGGGGTTACGCACCCGACCCCGCCGCCGACTGGCATCTGCTGGTGGGCGACGAGAGCGCGCTTCCCGCGATCGCCGCCGCGCTGGAGAACATGCCGGCGGGCGCGCTGGTGCACGCCTTCGTCGAGATCGACGGATCCGCCGACGAGCAGAAGATCGTCACGCCGGACGGGGTCGGCGTCAGCTGGCTGCACCGCGCGGGCCGCCCGGTGGGCGAGGCGCTGCTGGCGGCGGTGACCGCGCTGGAGTTCCCCGAGGGCCGGTTGTGCGCCTTTGTGCACGGCGAGGCGGGGTTCGTGAAGGAGCTCCGCCGCCATCTGCGCCTGGAGCGCCAGGTGCCGCGCGAGCACCTGTCGATCTCGGGGTACTGGCGGCTCGGCAAGACCGATGAGGCGTGGCGCGAGGTGAAGCGCGAGTGGAACGCCCAGGTCGAGCGCGAACAGGAAGCCGCCGCCTGACCCACCGCCCCCTCCTCGACGACCCCCGGCCGCACCCGCGCCGGGGGTCGCCCCCGTCTCCGCCCGCCCGCCGGAAGGCCCCGGCTCGCCGGCGAGACCGAGCAGCCCGGGCCCGGGCCCCGCGCGGCGCTCACCCCGGCCCGGACGCGGCTCCCTCCGTGGCGGCGCGGCGGGCCTCGTACATCCCCGCCGAGATGCTCACCTGGGCGAGATGGCGCAGGGCGTCGAGCATCGCGTCCCCCAGGACCGTGCCGACGATCGCGCGCTCCACCACCGCGTCGACCCCCGCGCTGCCCCCCACATAACCGAGGTCGGCGCGCGCGGCGATCTCCGCCGCGTCGGCGTAGGAGTCCATCACCCCGGCGAACTCCTGGTGCCCGACGCGCTCCAGCGCCGTCAGCGCCGTGGCGAGTGCCTCCCGCGCGGGACAGTCCTCCCCCACCCGCCAGCCGCGCCGTGCGATCAGCTCGGACACCTGGGCACGGGAGGCCGCGAGCGATGTCCCGTCCCCGCTCTCCGGGTAACGGGCCACCAGCAGATCGGTGGCGACGCCCAGTATTTTATGGACCGATCTGCCGGGATCGTCCACTGCCGCGAGCACCTCCGCGATCGCGGACACCTTCAGCCCGCCGACATCGAGCAGCGCCCGGATCAGCCGGAGCCTGTGCTCGTGGGTCTCGCCGTAGGACGCCTGATTGGGGCTGGTCAACTGCCCTGCGGGGAGCAGCCCTTCCCGGACGTAGTACTTGATCGTCGGCACCGGAACCCCGGTCCTGCGGCTCAACTCGCCAATGCGCACGGCCCGTTCGCCCTTTCCGTCTTGCCCCTGTCGCTCCCCATCATAGATAGTGGGCACAACGGATAGTGGACAGCTCCACTATCCATCACCCACGGGGGGTACACCCATGTCTTCCTGGCGCACCTGGCACCGGCCGCTCCTGGCCGTCTCCGCGCTGATGGCTCTCACGGCGGTCGTCTCCGCCGTCGGCCTCGCCACCGACGACCGCACACTCGTCGGTTCACCCATCTGGCTGAAAGCCTTTAAATTCGCCATATCCTTTGGCATATACGGACTCTCACTGGCCTGGATGCTCTCCCTGAGCACCCGCGCCCGCCGCACCGGCTGGTGGGCCGGGACCTCTGTCGCGGTGACCACGGTCGTCGAGATGGCGATCATCGTCGCCCAGGTCATCCGGGGCAGACAGAGCCACTACAACCAGGGGACCGAACTCGACGAGACGCTCTGGAGCATCATGGGCAACACCATCGTGGTGCTCTGGGGCGCGAGTCTGCTCATCGCCATCCTGCTCTTCCGCTCCCGGCTCTCCGACGCCGCTTCCGCCTGGGCCCTGCGGCTCGGCGCGGCGATCACGCTGGCGGGCGCGGCGCTCGGCTTTCTGATGACCTTCCCCACCGAGGAGCAGTCGGCGGCCGAGGACCGCGGTGAGACCCCGGACATCGTCGGAGGCCATGCCGTGGGCGTGGCCGACGGCGGCCCCGGCATGCCGCTGACCGGCTGGTCCACCACCGGCGGGGATCTGCGCATCCCGCACTTCGTGGGGATGCACGCCCTTCAGCTGCTGCCCCTGCTGCTGCTCGGACTGCTGCTGCTCGCCTCCCGGCTGCCCCGGCTCCGTGACGAGCGGGTCCGGCTGCGGCTGGTCCTGACGGCCTCCGGGGTCTACGCGGCGCTGATCGCCCTCACCACCTGGCAGGCGCTGCGCGGCCAGCCGCTGATCCACCCGGACGCCGCGACCCTCACCGCCCTGGCCGCCGTCCTGGTGTCCGGGGCCCTGGGCACGGCCCTCTCCCTCCGGCTGCGCACCGGGAACAGCGGGAAGCCGGGCGGCCCGGAGGCGGCCCCGGGGAACAGCGAGGGCGCCGGGGACCGGGAGGACCGGGAGGACCGGGAGCTGGTGCCCTGACCGGCCGGGCCGGCCCCGCCCCGTCGGGGGAGGGCGGGGCCGGCCCGCGCGGAGTCACTCCCCGGGAAGGAGTCGGGCCGCGCGCGCCGGGCCGGGCCGGGCCGGGGCCGCGCTGAGCGGCACCCCGGCCGGTGAGGGTGAGCACCCCGGCCGGTCACGGTGAGGCACCCCCGGCCCGGGGCACCGCCGCGCCGCCTCGTCCCCCGCCTCGCGGCGCCCGCGCGATGCGTCCGCTCCCCGTTCGCGGAACCGGAAGGCGAGCACCGGGCGGAGGCCCCGGGCGCCCGGGGCCTCCCGGGGCCTCCCGGGGCCTCCCGGCGCCTCCCGGCGCCGCTCCCGCCGGAAGGGCCGCCTTCTCACCCCACCGAGCTGTAGGCCACCACACCCCGCAGCAGCGACTCCACGGCCTTCCGGGCATTCCTCGCGACCGTGCCGCCGTCGGCCGGGGCGGCGGCGGCGATCTGGCCCAGGACGTCGATGACCTGCTTGGTCCAGCGCACGAAGTCCCCCGCGGGCATCTCCGCCTCGCGCAGCACCTCGTCCAGGCTCTTGTCGGACGCCCACTGGTACGCCGCCCAGGCGAAACCGAGGTCCGGTTCGCGCTGGCCCACACCCTCCGCCTGGTTGATCTTGAAGTCCTCCTCCAGGGCGTCGAGCCGGCCCCAGATGCGGACCATCTCGGCGAGCGCCTCCTTGGCCTTGCCGCCCGGGACCTTCGGGGCCACCGCGTCGTCCGACTGACGGGCCTCGTAGACCAGCGCCGAGACACAGGCCGCCAGCTCCGCCGGGCTCAGCCCGTCCCAGACCCGCTCGCGCAGACACTCGCTCGCGAGCAGATCCAGCTCCCCGTACAGCCGGGCCAGCCGCTTGCCGTGCTCCGTGACCTCATTGCCCCGGAGGTAGTCCAGCTCCGTCAGCAGGGCCACGATCCGGTCGAAGGTGCGGGCGATGGTGTTGGTGCGCCCCTCGATCCGGCGCTCCAGCTGCTGGGTGTCGCGCTGGAGGCGGTGGTACCGCTCGGCCCAGCGGGCGTGGTCCTCCCGCTCGTCGCAGCCGTGGCAGGGGTGGGCCCGCAGCGCGGCCCGGAGCCGGGCGATCTCGCGGTCGTCGGCCGCCGCGGACCTCGACCTGTGGTGCCGGTCGGGGACGATGTGACCGGCCTTGGTCCGCAGCGCGGAGGCCAGATCCCGCCGTGACTGCGGTGAGCGCGCGTTGAACGACTTGGGAATCCGCATCCGCTCCAGCGCCTCCACCGGCACCGGGAAGTCGATCGACGCCAGCCGCTTGACCTGCCGTTCGGCGGTGAGCACCAGAGGGCGGGGCCCGTCGTTCATCTCGAAGCCCCGGTGGCCGTGACCAGGGGAGCGGCCGGCCGGAATCCCCGGGTCGAGGACGAGCGCCAGCCCGGCGAACTTTCCGGTGGGGACATGGATGACATCCCCCGGCTTCAGCTTCTCCAGCGAGCCGGCCGCGGCGGCCCTGCGCTGCGCCGCGCCCTGCTTGGCCAGCTCCGTCTCCCGGTCCTTGAGGTCGCGGCGCAGCCGCGCGTACTCCTCGAAGTCGCCGAGGTGGCAGGTCATGCCCTCGCGGTAGCCCTCCAGGCCCGTCTCGTTCTTCTGCACCTGGCGGGAGATGCCGACGACCGAGCGGTCCGCCTGGAACTGCGCGAACGAGGTCTCCAGCAGCTCGCGCGAGCGGTGCCGCCCGAACTGCTGCACCAGATTGACCGCCATGTTGTACGACGGCCGGAAGCTGGAGCGGAGCGGATACGTCCGGGTGCCGGCGAGGCCCGCGAGGGCGGCCGGGTCCATCGCCCGCTGCCACAGCACCACCGCATGGCCCTCGACATCGATCCCGCGCCGGCCGGCCCGGCCGGTGAGCTGGGTGTACTCGCCGGGGGTGATGTCCGCGTGCTGCTCGCCGTTCCACTTGACGAGCTTCTCCAGGACCACCGAGCGCGCGGGCATGTTGATGCCGAGGGCGAGGGTCTCGGTGGCGAACACGGCCTTGACCAGACCCCGGACGAACAGCTCCTCGACGACCTCCTTGAAGGTCGGCAGCATGCCGGCGTGGTGCGCGGCGATGCCCCGCTCCAGGCCCTCCAGCCATTCGTAGTAGCCGAGGACATGGAGGTCCTCGGTGGGGATGGCGGCGGTCCGCTCCTCGACGATCTCGCGGACCCGGGCCCGCGCGGCGTCGTTGTTGAGCCGCAGCCCGGCGTGGAGGCACTGCTGCACGGCGGCCTCGCAGCCCGCGCGGCTGAAGATGAAGGTGATCGCGGGCAGCAGCCCCTCCGCGTCCAGCCGGTCGATGACCTCGGGGCGGCCCGGGGTCCAGATCCGGCTGCGCTGGCGGCGCTCCCGCTCCCGGTCGGCCTCGCGGACCATCTTGCCGCGGCGGCGGTCGCGCGGGTTGTAGCCGCGCTGGTTCTCCATCCGGGCCAGCCGGACGAGATCGGGGTTGACCTCGCGCCGGCCGGTGCCGCGCCCGCCGTGGTCGCTCTCCTCCTCGAAGAGGTCGTACATCCGGCGGCCCGCCATCACGTGCTGCCAGAGCGGCACGGGCCGGTGCTCGGAGACGATCACCGCGGTGTCGCCGCGGACGGTGTCCAGCCAGTCGCCGAACTCCTCGGCGTTGGAGACGGTCGCCGACAGTGACACCAGGGTCACCGACTCGGGGAGGTGAATGATCACTTCCTCCCAGACGGCGCCCCGGAAGCGGTCGGAGAGGTAGTGCACCTCGTCCATGACCACATGGCCGAGGCCGAGCAGGGAGTTCGAGCCCGCGTAGAGCATGTTCCGCAGGACCTCGGTGGTCATCACGACCACCGGCGCATCGGCGTTGACACTGTTGTCGCCGGTGAGCAGGCCGACCTTGTCCGCGCCGTAGCGCTTGGCGAGATCGGTGTACTTCTGGTTGGAGAGGGCCTTGATGGGGGTGGTGTAGAAGCACTTGCGGCCCTGCTGGAGGGCGAGGTGGACGGCGAATTCGCCGACGATGGTCTTCCCTGAGCCGGTGGGCGCGGCGACGAGCACACCCCTGCCCGCTTCCAGGGCCTGACAGGCTTCGATCTGGAAGGGGTCCAGGTCGAATTCGTACATCTCGCGGAAGGGGGCCAGCGCGGTGGCCTCCTCGGCGGCGCGGATGCGGGCGGCGGCATAGCGCTCGGCGGGGGAGAGATCCTCGGTCATCTTGCTCACGAGCCTACCCAAGAGGTACGACAGTCAGCGCGGGCTTAATGCCCCGGCCCGCCCCGGCACCCGCCCGTGACCTCCCCGGCAACGACCCCGGGAGCCGGCCGGAGGCACCTCGGGAAGCCGGACCGGGACCGGCCGGAGGCACCACCGGCAGCCGGACCGGCACCGGCCCAAGGCACCACCAGGAGCCGATGCGCGACCCGGCGAAGGCCCCACCGGAAACCGACACTCGACCGGACGGAGGCCCGGCCATGCCCACGGACCGGAACCGGCCGAAGGCACGACCGACAGCCGGACGGGCACCGGCCGGAGCCCAGGCCGGCAGCCGACACGCGACCCGACGAAGGCCCGGCCCGGACCACGGGCCGGCCGGTCCCGCGCCCGCACCCGCACCCGTGCCACGGAGCCCCGCGCCCCGCGCCCCACCCCGGCGGTCGTCAGCCCCGTGCCGCCCCCGGAGCCGTCAGCACCCCCACCGCGCCGGGTACGCACTCGGCCGTCAGCGGCAGCGGCCCCAGCCGCTCCCCGTCGGCGTACCCGCTGATCCCGGGCGCCGCCAGCTCGACGGAGCGGGCCCGGTGCACACTGACCCTCGGGTGGCTCAGATGGGTCCCCCGGTACACCCTCGGGAACACCCGGAGCAGGGTCTTCCGGTCGCACTCCGCGACCACGGTGACATCGAGAAGGCCGTCGTCCAGTTCCGCCCCCGCGCACATCCGCATCCCGCCCCCGTAGGAGCCGCCGTTGCCCACGGCGACGAGGGTGGCCTCGATCTCCCTGGTCCGGCCGCCGTCGAGGGTGATCCGGTACGGGATGGGGCGCAGCGCCGCCAGTTCGGCGAGCATCGCCAGGTCGTAGCGGAACCGGCCGACGGGCAGCCGCATCCGGTTGCCCCGGTCGTTCACCCGGGAGTCGAAGCCGGAGGCGAGGATGGTGCCGAACCAGGTCTCCCCCACCCGCCCCAGGTCGATCCGCCGGACCGTCCCGCCGCGGAGCGCCGCCGCGATCAGTCCGGCGGCGCGGGCGGGGTCGCGGAGCGGCAGCCCGAGCGAGCGGGCGAAGTCGTTGCCGGTGCCGACGGCGATCACACCGAGCGGGGTGGGGGTCCCGGCGACGGCCTGGAGCGCCAGCGACATCAGACCGTCGCCGCCGACGGCTATCAGCGCGCCGGTGCCGGCGCCGACGGCCTCGCGGGCCCGGCGCAGCGCGTCGGGAGAGTCCTCGCCGAGGATGGTACGGACGGAGAATCCGGCGTTCCGCAGTGTCCGGGCGGCGGGCTGCGCGGCCCGCGCGCCCCGGCCGCGTCCGGCGGTGGGATTCACGAAGAGGGTGATCTCGCTGGTCACCCGCGTGACGTTACTGCACCCCCGGAGGCGGGCCGGGGGCTCACACCCCCGGCCGGTGCCGCCGTCCGGTCTCAGGTGATGTCGTCGTAGCCGTTGACCCGGTGCGAGCGGGCGCCGTCCGATTCGCCGCTCGCCTGCTCGGGCAGTGCGCGGGAGGCGGTCACGGGCTCGACCGCCGCGACACCGTCCGGGTCGAGGTCGAGCGGGGCGGCCTCGTCGTCGTCGAGCGCGGCGTCGGGATCGTTGCGGGCACGGCGCTTGTCGTTGAGGAGGGAGAAGCCCACGGCCGCGTAGTAGAGCACGACGATCGGGCCGGAGAGGGCCATCATGCCGATCGGGTCCGTGGTGGGGGTGGCGACCGCGCCGAAGACGAAGACCCCCATCACCACACCGCGCCACCAGCCGGCCATGCGGCGGCCGGTGACCATGCCGACCAGATTCAGCATGATCAGGATCAGCGGCAGTTCGAAGGCGAGTCCGAAGACCAGCACCATCCGGACGGAGAAGTCGAGGACGTCGTCGAGTTCGAGGAGGTTGCCCGCGGCGTCGGGGGTGATCTTCAGCAGCATCTCGAAGCTGATCGGCATGACCAGGTAGGCGAGATAGGCGCCGGAGAGGAAGAGCGGGACGGCCGCGGCGACGAAGTAGTACGTGTACTTCTTCTCGCTCCTGTGCAGGCCGGGCGCGACGAACGCCCAGAGCTGGTAGAGCCAGATCGGGCAGGAGAGTACGACACCGGCCAGCAGGGTCACCTTGACCGTGGTGGTGAAGGGCGACAGCAGCTTGTTGAAGACGATGTTGGCGCACTGGCCGCCGGAGTTGGACTCACCCGGCTCGCACGCCGGTACGGGCGCGGCGAGGAAGTCCATCAGCTGCTTGTTGTAGAAGGCCGCGATGATGCTCATGACAACGATCGCCAGCAGCCCCTTGGCGAGCCGGTTGCGCAGCTCACGCAGATGCTCGGCGAGCGGCATCCGCCCCTCGGGGTCCTTCGCCGTGTTCTTCGAGCGGGCAGGCTTGAGCAACCCACGTCCTCATCTCGTGCGTGCGGACCGACCGCCCTGACGGGAGACGGCCTGGGTGGTCAGCGCTGGGCGGAGTCGGTGGGCTCGGCGACGGGGCGGGCGCTCTGCACATCGCCGGGCGACGCCTGGATGGTCCGGGGAGCGGGCTGGACCGGGTCCTGGTCCTTCGGCTCGGCGGGCGCGGCGGCCGGCTGCCCCTCGGACTTCATCTGCCGGGCCTCGCTCTTCAGGATGCGCGCCGACTTCCCGAGGGAACGGGCCATGTCCGGAAGCTTCTTGGCGCCGAAGAGGAGGATGACGACGAGGAGGATGAGAACAATCTCCAACGGACCGAGGTTCGGCATAATTCTGGTCTACCTTCTCACCGAGGCGGCATGGTCTGAGCTGAGGCCGTGACCGGGAGATCCAGGCCACAGCCACGTGCGATCGTAACTCTCACGGGTGAACACAGGGCAATCCCCCCGCAGACTCCCGCCGGCGTCCGGTGCCTCATCACATGGACCGCCGCCCTTCAGGGTACCGGTCGCCGGAGCCGTGTATCAGGGTCCGCCGGCCACCATCTGTACCAGCCATCCACACCGCCGGTTCCCGGACCCGGCGGTCAGGGGCGGAGGGTCTCCCCGGTCCGGGCCAGCCTCGCCGCCGCCCGCTCCAGGTCCTCGGAGGCGCGGCTGATCCGCTCCGCGGTGCGGGCGACCTCCCGGCCCAGGCGCTGGGCCTCGATGAAGACCCGGATGCCGAGGACGGCGAGCACGGCCGTCCCGAGGAAGCCGAGGGCGATGGCGATCATGGGCCAGAGCATGAGGGAAGAACCTAGACCGTTCCGGAGCCGGGGGTGAGACGGAGGGTGCGCACGCCGCCGCCGGTGAGCAGTTCGACGATCCGCTCCCCGGCGGGCTTGCGCACGGACGCGCCGCACTCGGGGCAGGTGAAGGAGTAGAAGGTCGTACGGTGGCTGGCGCCGATCGCCAGCCGCAGCGACTCGGCGGACAGCTCGAAACTGGCGCGGCAGTCGGGGCAGGCGGCCCGGAAGTGCACCGGGCCCATCGAGGCCGCGATCTCCGACATCAGCGACATGGGTGGTGAACCTCCCTCTCCCCGCCCGGCGGGGGCGGTACGTTCCTCGACCGTCGCGGGCCCCGCGCTCCCGGCCGCCGGCCGGGCACCGGCGGCCATCAGCCGCCCGCTCCGGTGGTGGCGGGGCCGGCGCTCTCGTACACCGGGGCGGCGAGGGCGTCCCCGGTTCCGCTCTCGTAGGCCGCGAGGGCCTCGCGCGCCGCCGTGCGGGCGCTCTCCGCCAGGTCCCGCGGTGCCACGATCCGCCCGTCCTGGCCCAGCCGCAGCGCGAGACGGCGCAGCGAGGCGGGGGACGGCGTCCGCAGGGTGACGCGCAGACCGCCGCCGGGGAGTTCCTCGGCACTGTCGTGCGGGTAGTACTCGGCGACCCAGCGGCCGGCGGGCTCCACCTCGATCACCACCTCGGGATCGTCGGCGGAGGGCTGCACCAGCCCCTCGGAGAGATCCCGCAGCTCGATCTCGGGCGGCGCCGAGGGGGCGTCCAGCAGCCGGATCTCGGCGACCCGGTCCAGCCGGAAGGTCCGGCGGGCCTCCGAGAGCCGGCACCAGGCCTCCATATAGGTGTGGCCCACGGCGAAGAGCCGGATCGGGTCGACCTCGCGCTCGGTCAGCTCGTCCCGGGCGGGCGAGTAGTAGCGCAGCCACAGCCGGCGCCGCTCCGAGATCGCCCGGTCCACCTCGGCGAAGACACCGCCCTCGGACTCGAAGGTCACCGAGAGCCGGGAGGACGCGCCGGCGGCCTCGCCCGCCGCCGTCTCCAGCTTGGCGGTGGCGCGCAGCAGCGCCTCCCGGTCGCCCTCGCGCAGCCCCGGCAGGGTGGCCACGGCGCGCGCCGCGACCAGCAGCGCGGTCGCCTCGTCGGCGGCGAGCCGCAGCGGCTCGGCGACATCGTCGGGGTTGTGCCACCAGATGCGGTCGCCGTCGGTGTCGATGTCGAGCAGATCGCCGCCGCGGAAGCTGGTCCCGCACATGGGCAGGACGTCGAGGTCGGAGATCAGCTCGTCCTCGGTGATGCCGAAGGCGCGGGCGACATCCCCGACGCGGGCGCCGGGGCGCTCCCGCAGATAGGTCACCAGCGACAGCATCCGCCGGGTCTGGTCAATGGCGTTGGCAGCCATGATCGACGACTCCCCTCAGCCCTGGGCCACGGCGCGCAGCCGGTCCATCACATCGGCCCGCAGATCCGCGGGTCCCACCACCACGGCGTCGGGGCCGAACTCCACCAGCCAGGCGTCCAGACCGTGTCCGTACGGAATCTCCAACTCGTCACAGCCCCCGCCGAGTTCCCGCACCGACCGGGCCCTGGCGCGCAGTGGGTAGCCGCAGCCGGAGCGGAGCCTGATCCGCGCGGTGCGGGTGGCGGTCTCCCCCGCCCAGCTCTCCACGGTCTCCCGCACGGTCACCACATCGGGCACGGGCGCGGTGAAGGCGCCGGCGCGGGAGCGGACCCGGCCGGTGATCCGGGAGAGCCGGAAGACCCGTTCGGCGCCCCGGTCGCGGTCCCAGCCCGCGAGATACCAGTGGCCGCGCCAGCACTCCAGGGTCCAGGGCTCGACCTGGCGCTGCGCCGGGGTGGCGGCGGTGGCCTTGCGGTAGTCGAAGATCACGGGCCTGCGGTCACGGCAGGCGAGCATCAGCGGCTCGAAGGCGGCCTCATGCACCGGAATGCGCGGCTCCAGCGCGCTGGGCTGGGCGTCGAAGGCGTCGTCCGCCTCCGGCATCCCGGCCGCGCGCAGTTTCTGGAGGGCGCCGCTGGCGGCGCCGGCGAGCCTGGCCTGCTGCCAGACCCGGGCCGCGAGGCCCAGCGCCGCCGCCTCCTCGCCGTCCAGGGTGATCGGCGGCAGCCGGTTGCTGTCGCGGCGGGCGAGATAGCCGACCTCGCCGTCGAGGTTCTCCACCGTCGCGATGACCAGGCCCAGCTCGCGGAGATCGTCCTTGTCGCGCTCGAACATCCGGTTGAAGGCGTCGTCCGCGCCGGCCTCCAGATAGGCCTCGATGGAGGCCCGCAGCTCACGCTTGCTGAGCGGGCGCCTCGTACCGAGCAGGCACAGCGCCAGATTCATCAGCCGCTCGGCCTTGGCAATGGCCATCGACGCCCCGCACCTCTTCTGCTCTGCGCGCTCTTCTGCCCGAGTCGCGTCCGCCCTGACGACCGTACCGCCCCGGGGTGTCGGGACAAAGCCGAGGCCCGTGCTCCCCGGGGGAGCACGGGCCTCGCGCCGGCCGCGGACGGCGCCGGATCAGACCGCGATCAGGTCGACCACGAAGATCAGCGTCTCGCCCGGCTTGATCCGGCCGCCCGCGCCGCGGTCGCCGTACGCGAGGTGCGCGGGGATGGTCAGCCGGCGGCGGCCGCCGGTCTTCATGCCCTGGACACCCTGGTCCCAGCCGGCGATGACCTGTCCGGCGCCGAGCTGGAACTTGAACGTCTGGCCGCGGTTCCAGGAGGCGTCGAACTCCTCACCGGTGGAGAAGGACACGCCCACGTAGTGGACGGTGACGAAGTCGCCCGCCTTGGCCTCCTGGCCGTCGCCCTCCCAGAGGTCCTTGATCTCCAGGTCCGCCGGCGGATTGCCCTCGGGGAAGTCGATCTCGGGCTTGTCGATGCTCACTGAACTGCTCCTCAAGAAATGATGTACGGGCAACCGGGACAGTCTTTCATCCTCACCCGGCGAAGACGGTCCCGGCACGGGGGGCGCGGCCGTGCCGGGCTCATCGGCCCGGGGCACGGCCGCGCGCGGCCCCTATTTCGTCAGCAGATCGACGGTGAAGACCAGGGTGGAGTTCTTGGGCACGCCGTTCTCCTCCTTGGTGCCGAAGCCCTTGTCCGGCGGGATCACCAGCAGCACCCGGCTGCCGACCTTCTTCCCGGCCAGCCCTTCCTTCAGGCCCTCCAGCGGGATCTGGGACAGCGCCCAGGTCGCGGTCGTGTCCGTCGGGTAGGTGCTGCCGAACTGCTTGCCGTCCTTCCAGATGAAGGCGTCGTACTTCGCGACCACGGTGTCCTTGTCGGTCAGCGCGGGGCCGGTGCCCTCCAGGACGTAGTTGGAGACCAGCTTCGACGGCGGGTCCGTCTTGGGGATCTTCACCGAGGGGGCCTTGCC
Source organism: Streptomyces sp. NPDC001985 (assembly GCF_040296845.1). NCBI lineage: Bacteria > Bacillati > Actinomycetota > Actinomycetes > Kitasatosporales > Streptomycetaceae > Streptomyces > Streptomyces sp. NPDC001985. Next base: position 17,665 of record NZ_JBEOYB010000051.1, on the reverse strand, counting down.
GTCGGTGTTCACGCCCACCTTCGGCAGGGCGGCGTCCTTCTGCGGGACCTCGGTGCCCTTGGCGGAGGCCGGGACGTTCTTCACGATGTCCATGACGAAGACCAGGGTGGCGTTGGGCTTGATGCCGTTCTGTCCCTGGGCGCCGTAGGCCAGCTCCGGCGGGATCGACACCTCCAGACGGCTGCCGATCTTCTGGCCCTTCAGCGCCTCCTGCCAGCCCGGGATCACACCCTGGCCGCCGACGGTGACGGCGAAGGGGGCGCCTCGGTCGAAGCTGTTGTCGAAGGGCTTGGTCTCGTCCCACACCTGGCCCAGGTAGTTCACCTGGGTCTGGTCGCCCTTCTTGAGGACGGCGCCCTTGCCCTCGCTGAGGACCTCCACCTTCAGCTTCTTCGGCGGAGTGCCCTCCCCCTTCGCCAGCGTCGGCTTCTCGCCGAACTTGGCGCCGTCGGTGATGGCGGGCAGCCCGCCCTGGGACGCGATGGAGTCGGAGCCCTTGTCCTTGTCCTCGCTGCTTCCGCATGCGGCTGTCGAGAGCAGCAGCGCGGGGATGACAAGAAGGCCGGCGAATCGGCGCACGTGTTCCTCAGATCTCAGACGTCGGATTGGATTCCTCGACACTCTAGGACGTGCCGAGGGCCCCGTACGAGCAACGTACGGGGCCCCGGTGACGTTCCGGCCGACCGGCGGATACCGACGGGTACCGATGGGCACTGGCGTACGGCCGTCGGCCGTGTGCCCCGCCCGCCCGGCGGCTACATGCCGGCGATGAGCTTTTCCACCCGGTCGTCCACCGAGCGGAACGGGTCCTTGCAGAGCACCGTGCGCTGCGCCTGGTCGTTGAGCTTGAGGTGGACCCAGTCGACGGTGAAGTCCCGCCGCTGCTCCTGGGCCCGCCGGATGAAGTCGCCGCGCAGCCGTGCCCTGGTGGTCTGCGGGGGCACCGACTTGCCCTCGAAGATCTTCAGGTCGTTGCAGATCCGGGCGGCCTGGCCCTTGCGCTCCAGCAGGTAGTAGAGGCCGCGGCGGCGGTGGATGTCGTGGTACGCGAGGTCTATCTGCGCGACCCGGGGGTGGGACATGGTCATGTTGTGCTTGGCCCGGTACCTCTCGATGAGCTGGTACTTCATGACCCAGTCGATCTCGGTGCCGATGCGGTCCAGGTCCTCCGCCTCGATCGCGTCCAGCGTGCGGCCCCAGAGTTCGAGCACCTGCTCGACGGTGCCGGTGCGGATGCCCCGGCGGTCGACGAAGTCCACCGCCTTCTCGTAGTACTCCCGCTGGACCTCCAGGGCGGAGGCCTCACGGCCGCTGGCCAGCCGCACCTTGCGCTGGCCGGTGATGTCATGGCTGACCTCGCGGATCGCCCGGATCGGGTTCTCCAGGGTCAGATCGCGCATCACCGTGCCCGCCTCGATCATGCGCAGCACCAGATCGGTCGCGCCGACCTTGAGGAGCATGGTCGTCTCGGACATGTTGGAGTCGCCGACGATGACATGGAGCCTGCGGTAGCGCTCGGCGTCCGCGTGCGGCTCGTCCCGGGTGTTGATGATGGGGCGCGAGCGGGTGGTCGCCGAGCTGACGCCCTCCCAGATGTGCTCGGCGCGCTGGCTGACGCAGTAGACCGCGCCGCGCGGGGTCTGGAGCACCTTGCCCGCGCCGCAGAGCAGCTGCCGGGTGACCAGGAAGGGGATGAGGATGTCCGCGAGCCGGGAGAATTCCCCGTGGCGGGCGACGAGATAGTTCTCGTGGCAGCCGTAGGAGTTTCCCGCCGAGTCGGTGTTGTTCTTGAAGAGATAGACGTCGCCCGCGATTCCCTCCTCGTGCAGGCGGCGTTCGGCGTCGACGAGCAGACCTTCGAGAATCCGCTCACCGGCCTTGTCATGGGTGACCAGCTCGGTCACGTTGTCGCATTCCGGTGTGGCGTACTCCGGATGCGAGCCCACGTCGAGGTAGAGGCGGGCGCCGTTCCGCAGGAAGACATTGCTGCTGCGGCCCCAGGAGACAACTCGGCGGAAGAGGTAGCGCGCCACTTCGTCAGGTGACAGTCGGCGCTGTCCCCTGAACGTGCACGTGACGCCGTACTCGTTCTCCAGCCCGAAAATGCGGCGGTCCATGTCTGAACATTACGCCTCAACGCCTGAGCTGAAACCGGGTTCGGCGGCACCATTGCGATCATTTTCGGCTGACCGGGCCGGGGGGTCACCGGCCGGGAGCGCGATCCCCGCCCCCGGCTCCGGCTCGGCGAGGGCCCGCCGCGTGGCCAGCAGAACGGCGAGCGCCGCGATTCCGCCCGCGCCGGTGACCACGAATCCCCACGCGGTGGAGCCCGACTCGACGGCGGGGCCCGCCGCCGCGGTGCCGGCCGCCGCTCCCACGCCGAAGGTGGTCACCAGCCACGAGAACGCCTCGGTGACCGTGCCGCGCGGCGCGTGCCGGTCCACGGCGACGAAGGCACAGGCGAGCGCGGGCGCGAGGAAGAGCCCGGCGAGCACGGAGAGCGCGGTCATCGCGACCACCCCGGGCGTCAGCGCCAGCGGCAGATAGCCGAGCGCCAGCAGCGCGACGATGATCCGCAGCCGCCGCTCGGGCGGGCCGCTCCAGCCCCGGGAGCCGTAGAACACCCCGCCGACCAGGGCGCCGAAGCTCAGCGCGGCCAGCAGCCAGCCGTAGACCGCGCCCCGGCCGTGGTCGTCGGCGTAGGCGATCCCGGCGACGGTGATCGAGCCGAGGGCGAGACCGACGAAGAAGAAGGAGCCGAGCAGCGCCAGCAGCCCCGGCGAGCGCAGCGCCCCCAGCCAGTGCGCCTCGCGGGGAGCAGAGCGCCAGGCGCGGGAGGGTGCGGAGAGGACCACGGCGAGCGCTCCGAGCAGCCCGATGACATTGATCACCACCAGCGCGGCACCGGCGGACCAGAACGCGACGAAGAGGGTGATCAGCAGCGGGCCGACCGTGTACATGATCTCCTGGGCGACCGCGTCCAGGGCGTACGCCCGGTGCACCCGGTCCTCCCGCCCCAGCACGCTCGGCCACAGCGCCCGCAGCCCCCCTTCGAGCGGCGGGGTGAAGAGCCCGGCCACGGCGACGGCCGCGTACGCGAGGGGCAGCGAGCCGGTCCCGGCGACGGCGAACAGCACCATCCCGAGCGCGGACACCACGGCGGCCGGGAGCAGCACCCGCAACTGGCCCCGGAGGTCGACGGCGCGCCCCAGCAGCGGCTGCCCCACGGCGGTGGCTATCCCGTGCACGGCGGCGAGGCCGCCCGCGAGGCTGTAGCCGCCGCCCTCCGCCCGGGTGAAGAGCACGATGGCGACCGGCCCGGTGGCGTGGGGCAGCCGGCCCACGAGGGTTCCGGCCAGCAGCCGTGCGGCGTGCGGTGCCTTGAGGATGTCCGCGTATCCCGTGGCCTCGGTGGCCATGTCCCGCCCCTCTCCCCCGGCCGACCGGGGTGTTACGTATAACGTGCCGGAGTCATACGTACCATGGCGGCAGTCCGCGGGTCCACAGCGCCGCCACGCCGCGGACGTGCGGACAGCCGCGCGGAACGCGGGCGGCGCGACGGCGGAGGACGGCACCATGGCAGAGCGGCAACGGGAGCTCGCGCACGGCGGCGACGGATCGGGCCCCTGGCCGCCGCCCGGCGCCCAGACCTCCGCCGGCGGCGCCCCGGCACACCGTCCCACCAGCCGCGATGTCGCGCGGGCCGCCGGGGTCTCGCAGGCGACGGTCTCCCTCGTCCTCGGGGACAAATGGCGCGGCAGGGTCTCCGAGCGGACCGCGGGGGCGGTGCGCGACGCCGCCCGGGGCCTGGGGTACCGGCCCAATCTCGCCGCGCGCAGCCTCCGGCTCGGCCACACCAGAACCGCCCTGCTGGTCGTTCCCGCGCTCACCAACGAGTTCTTCGCCCGGGTCTACACCGGGGCCGCCGCCGTCGCCGAACGGCACGGCTTCGGCGTGGTCGTCTACCCCTCGCCCGACGGCACCGGGCCCGCCAGGGACCCCTTCGCCTCGGCGCGGGCCGCGCTCGACGGCGTCATCGCCTCCTCCATGGCCGCCGCCGCGCTCGGCCCCCTGCGCGGAACGGACCTCCCCCTGGTGATGCTGGACAGCGACCCCGCCGACCGGGAAGCCGCCGCCCATGTCAATCTCGCCATCGGCGACGGAATCCGGCAGATCGCGGACCACCTCCTCGGCCTCGGGCACCGGCGGTACGCCCATCTCGCCTCCGCCGTCGACTCCTGGACCTTCGAGGTGCGCGCCCGCTCCCTCGCCGAGGCCCTCGGCGCGGCCCCCGACACCGCCCGGGTCCCGTTCGACGTGAACGCGGCGCGCGAGGCCGCCCACCGGCTCCTGACCGGCCCCGGGCCCCGGCCCACCGCTCTCGTCTGCGACGGGGACCTGCTGGCCGCGGGCGCCTGCAAGGCCGCGCGGCGGCTGGGGCTGCGGGTCCCCGAGGACCTCTCGGTCACCGGCTTCGACGACTTCGCCCTCGCCACCGCCGTCGAGCCCGAGCTGACCACGGTGCGCCTCCCGGCGGAGGAGGTCGGCGAGCAGGGCATGCGCGCCCTCCTCGCGACCCTGGAGGGGAAGGCTCCGGTCCCGGTCGAGCTCCCCGTCGAACTGGTCGTACGGGAATCCTCCGGGCCGGCGCCCGCCGGGTGACGGCGCGCCCCGGCCGGTGCTCCGGAAACAGCCCTTGAGGCCGCGGGGCCGCCGTGGAACGATCCCGATCATGACGAGTACGGCGGAGACCCCGATCGACGCTGCTCTGGTCGGGACGGTCCGCGCATCCGGTTCGGTGACCCCGCTCGCCGAGGGGCGGCTGGCCGTCACGGACGACCGGCTGCTGGAGATCCACGACGCCAAGACCTTTCTGTCCGGCGCCCTCACCCCCGTACACACCCTGGCCCTGCCGGCCCGCTCCACCGCCGCCGCGCTCGACGACGGCGCGATCATCTGCGAGGCGGCCGGAATCCGCCGGGTGACGGCGGCGGGAGCCACCCGCTGGGAGCTGCCACACGCTCCCTGGCACGGCCCCCACCACGACCCGCGCCCGCCGGGGCCGCCCGCCCCGCACCCCGGCGGTGCCGTGGTGAGCGCCCTGGTGCCGGCCCTCGCCGGGGGCATGGAGGACGGGGGCCGGGAGCGCTACACCCACGACACCCTGCTGCTGCTCGACACCGACACCGGGCGCATCCGGGCCCGCCGGCCCATCGGCAGGACCTCGTCCGTCGCCACCCAGCGCTGGCATCCGGACGGGGAACTGCTCGCCCTCTCCAGCTGGACCACCTGGTACAGCTGGTCCAGCTGGTGGATCGAGCCGCGCCGCGACGGGCTCCACATCAGGGGCGGCACCACCATGCGGGAGATCATCGACTTCCTCCCGGGCCCGGTGGGCGATCCGCCGCGACCGCTCACCCTCCGCCGTGCCGAGGGGATCGCCGCCAACGACGACCGCAATGAACTCGCGTCCCACGATGTGGCCACCGATGAGCCGCTGGCGCTCTACGACCTGAGCCGGATCACCGGGGACCGCGCGGACGACGAGTTCGACGGGGCGTTCCTCCTGGACGGCGACCACCTTCTGGTCACCGGCCGAATCCACCCTCCGGGCCGCCCCGCGGTCACCCGCCACTGGCTCTGCGACGCCCGGACGCTCCAGCCGCTGGGCCGCATCCGCTATCCGGCCCCCGTCGGCTGGGTCACCCCGCTGCTCGACGGCACCTGGCTCACCCGAACCCCCTCGGGCCACCACCACTGGTCCCTCCCCTGACCAGGGACCGGCCACGGAACCAAGGGCAGCGGAATCAAGCCCCCGCGGCGTCCGGGGGTGGCGGAGCGGGGGTACGGGGGCCGGCCGCCGACCGGAGAGACCCACCCCGCGGCGGTGCGGGCGCCCCGGGCCGGCCCGGCCCTCCGGCCCCAGGCCGCGCCGGAAACGCACGGCGCCCCGGACCACCCTCATCAGGCGGCCCGGGGCCCCGTCTCCACCGCGAACTACTCGTCCGTGTCCGACGGAGCGTCCGTCGGCGCCGACGCCGCCCCGTCCGCCTCCAGCAGCCTCGCCAGCTGCCGCCCCACGATGCGGCGGAACTTGCGCTTCTGCGGCCGGGTCCGGTCCAGCACCGCCACCTCCAGCCGCTCGGCCGGAATCTCCCGGTCCGTGCCATTGGTCTGGTTGGACAGCGCCTGGACGGCCAGCTTCAGCGCCTCCGCCAGCGACATACCGTCCCGGTGGCGCTGATCGAGAAACGCGCTGATCTGCTCGGCGTTGCCACCGACCGCGACCGATCCGTGCTCGTCCACGATCGATCCGTCATGCGGCAGCCGGTAGATCTGATCGCCGTCGGGGGTCGGTCCGACCTCCGCGACCACCAGCTCCACCTCGTACGGCTTCTCGGCCGAACTGGAGAAAATGGTGCCCAGGGTCTGGGCGTAGACATTCGCCAGACCACGGGCGGTCACATCGTCGCGGTCATAGGTGTATCCGCGCAGATCGGCGTAGCGGACTCCGCCGATACGGAGATTCTCGTACTCGTTGTATTTACCGGCGGCGGCGAAGCCGATCCGGTCATAGATCTCGCTGAACTTGTGCAGCGCGCGGGACGGGTTCTCACCGACGAAGACAATGCCGTCGGCGTATTGCAGCACAACCAGGCTGCGGCCACGGGCGATGCCCTTCCGGGCGTATTCCGCCCGGTCCTGCATGGCCTGTGCGGGCGAGACATAGAACGGCGTCGTCACCGGTTATCCGTCCCTTTCTGTCAGTGGCATGGGGCCCCGCGATGACTGGGGATGCATTCAGAGCAGTGCGGCGCGCGGTCCGTCCGGCTGCTCCAGCCGGCGCTCCAGAATCGACCGGGCGATCTCCGAGGACTCGTCGTCGGTGAGCCGGCGGAATCCCTCCTCGGTGATCACCGTGACGATCGGGTAGATCCGCCGGGCCACATCGGGGCCGCCGGTCGCCGAGTCGTCGTCCGCCGCGTCGTACAGCGCCTGCACCACCAGTGTGGTGGCCTGCTCCTCCGTCAGATCGTCGCGGTAGAGCTTCTTCATCGAGCCCCGCGCGAAGATCGACCCCGAGCCGGTGGACGCGAAGCCCAGCTCCTCGGAGCGGCCCCCGGTCACGTCGTACGAGAAGATCCGGCCCCGGCCCCGGTCCACGTCGTACCCCGCGAAGAGCGGAACGACCGCGAGACCCTGCATGGCCATGCCCAGGTTGCCCCGGATCATGGTCGAGAGCCGGTTCGCCTTGCCCTCCAGCGAGAGCTGCGCGCCTTCGACCTTCTCGAAGTGCTCCAGCTCCAGCTGGAAGAGCTTGACCATCTCCACCGCGAGCCCCGCGGTGCCCGCGATGCCCACGGCCGAGTACTCATCGGCCGGGAAGACCTTCTCGATATCGCGCTGGGCGATCATGTTCCCCATGGTCGCGCGGCGGTCGCCCGCGAGCACCACACCGCCGGGGAAGGTCGTGGCGACGATGGTCGTGCCGTGCGGCGCCTCGAAGGCGCCCTGCACGGGCGGGAGGGAGCGCTTCCCCGGCAGCAGCTCCGGGGAGTGGTTCCCCAGGAAGTCCATGAAGGAGGACGAGCCGGGCGTCAGGAAGGCGGCTGGCAGACGCCCGGTGCCACGAGTGTTGGCTTCCACGAGTTTCCTTCCACGTTGGCGGCAGCCCGCCGGACGGCGCCGGGATCGTCTCCCAACGCGCCGATGGCCTCATCGCAGTTGAAGCACAGTACGCCACGGACCTTACCCGTCTCGCGGCAGTGATCCATAGGTGCGGCGAGAGCCGCGGGACTGCCGCGGCGTTCACCCACGTGGACTACTGTCCACCCTTCTGAACGAAGGAGCGCACAAAGTCCTCCGCGTTCTCCTCCAGGACGTCGTCGATCTCGTCCAGGACGGAGTCGACATCGTCCGAGAGCTTCTCCTGGCGCTCCTTGAGATCCTCGGAGACCTGCGCGTCCTGCGCCTGCTCCTCGACCTCCTCCGTGGAACGCGTGGCCTTCTGCTGCCCGCCGCCGGTGTCCTTGGTCGCCATGTCCCTCACCCCGCTCGGTTTGCCCTGACGTGAGTTCGTTCCTGTCAAGATCAGACCCTACAAGCCCGGTCCGACATCGGCCCCGCACTTTTCCCAACGTCCGGAGACCATCCCCACGATTCCCGGTGATGATTCCCGAACCAGGACCTTTTAGCCCCGTGACCGGGACCTTTCAGCCCCCGGACAGCACCCGGACCAGGTCCTCCGCCGTCCTGCAGCGGTCCAGCAGCTCCTTGACGTGGTTACGGGTGCCGCGCAGCGGCTCCAGGGTCGGGACCCGCTGGAGCGAGTCACGGCCCGGCAGATCGAAGATCACCGAGTCCCAGGAGGCCGCCGCCACATCGTCCGCGTACTGCTCCAGACAGCGGCCCCGGAAGTAGGCCCGGGTGTCCTCGGGCGGCTTGGTGCGCGCCCGGACGACCTCCTCCTCGTCGAGCAGCCGTTTCATCCGGCCGCGGGCCGCCAGCCGGTTGTAGAGGCCCTTCTCGGGCCGTACGTCCGCGTACTGGAGGTCCACCAGATGCAGCCGGGCGGCGTCCCAGTCCAGGTCGTCCCGGCGGCGGTACCCCTCCATCAGCTCCTTCTTCGCGATCCAGTCCAGCTCGCCCGCCAGGCTCATCGGATCGTTCTCCAGCCGGTTGAGCGTGTCCTCCCAGCGGCTCAGCACATCCCGGGTCTGCTCGTCGGCGTCCGCCCCGAAGCGCTCCTCGACATACTTCCTGGCCAGCTCGTAGTACTCCATCTGCAGCTGCACCGCGGTGAGTGTCCGGCCGCTGCGCAGCGTGACCAGCCGGCGCAGACCGGGGTCGTGGGAGACCTGGTGGAGCGTGCGCACGGGCTGGTCGACGGCGAGATCGACGGCGATGAAGCCGTCCTCGATCATGGAGAGCACCAGGGCGGTGGTGCCCAGCTTGAGATAGGTGGAGATCTCCGAGAGATTGGCGTCGCCGATGATCACATGGAGCCGGCGGTACTTCTCGGCGTCGGAGTGGGGCTCGTCGCGGGTGTTGATGATGGGGCGCTTGAGGGTGGTCTCCAGGCCCACCTCGACCTCGAAGTAGTCCGCCCGCTGGCTGATCTGGAAGCCGTGCTCATGGCCGTCCTGCCCGATGCCGACCCGCCCGGCGCCGGTGACCACCTGCCGGGAGACGAAGAACGGCGTCAGATGGCGCACGATGTCCGAGAACGGGGTCTCCCGCTTCATCAGATAGTTCTCATGGGTCCCGTAGGACGCGCCCTTGTTGTCGGTGTTGTTCTTGTAGAGATGGATCGGCTGGGCGCCGGGGAGCTGGGCCGCCCGCTCGGCGGCCTCGGCCATGATCCGTTCGCCGGCCTTGTCCCACAGGACGGCGTCACGGGGGTTGGTGATCTCGGGAGAGCTGTACTCGGGGTGCGCGTGGTCGACGTAGAGCCGGGCCCCATTGGTGAGGATCACATTGGCCAGGCCGATGTCCTCGTCCGTGAGCTGGCTGGAGTCGGCGGCCTCGCGGGCGAGGTCGAAGCCGCGGGCGTCCCGCAGCGGATTCTCCTCCTCGAAGTCCCAGCGGGCGCGGCGCGCCCGGTGCATCGCCGCCGCGTAGGCGTTGACGATCTGGGATGAGGTGAGCATGGCATTGGCGTTGGGATGACCCGGGACGGAGATGCCGTACTCCGTCTCGATTCCCATTACTCGCCGTACGGTCATGCGGCCCTCCTTGCCCTGCGACGCTCCCGTCCGGGGGCGGCGCTCAAGTACCGCGGGGTGCTCCGGTGCGCATGCGGTGCCCGTCCCGCGCTGCGCGACCCGGCGGTACCGAAGAGCCTAGAACGCCTCCGCGCCGCTGGGGAGATCGATTGACTCTTTGCTGCGGTGTGGCTCATGCGGTCGGGTGGGTCCGGCACGGGCGCGCGGCGGGGAAAGCAGCCGGCTGCGGGTGCCCGGCCGGGCACCCGCAGCCGGTGCCCTCTACAGGTACTGTCCGGTGTTCGCCACCGTGTCGATGGAGCGACCGGTGTCGGCGCCCTGCTTTCCGGTGACGAGGGTGCGGATGAAGACGATCCGCTCGCCCTTCTTGCCGGAGATGCGGGCCCAGTCGTCCGGGTTGGTGGTGTTGGGCAGGTCCTCGTTCTCCTTGAACTCGTCCACGCACGCCTGGAGGAGATGGGAGACGCGCAGACCCTTCTGGTTGTGGTCGAGGAAGGCCTTGATCGCCATCTTCTTGGCCCGGTCCACGATGTTCTGGATCATCGCTCCGGAGTTGAAGTCCTTGAAGTAGAGGACTTCCTTGTCACCGTTGGCGTAGGTGACCTCCAGGAAGCGGTTCTCCTCGGACTCCGCGTACATCTGCTCCACGACCGACTGGATCATCGCGTGAGCGGCGGCTTCCTTGGAGCCGTTGTGCTCGGAGAGGTCGTCGGAGTGCAGCGGGAGCGAGGCGGTCAGGTACTTGGCGAAGATGTCCTTCGCCGCCTCCGCGTCCGGGCGCTCGATCTTGATCTTCACATCGAGGCGGCCGGGGCGCAGGATCGCGGGGTCGATCATGTCCTCGCGGTTGGACGCGCCGATCACGATCACGTTCTCCAGGCCCTCGACGCCGTCGATCTCGGCGAGGAGCTGGGGGACGATGGTGTTCTCCACATCGGAGCTGACACCGGACCCGCGGGTGCGGAAGAGGGACTCCATCTCGTCGAAGAAGACGATGACGGGGGTGCCCTCGCTGGCCTTCTCACGGGCCCGCTGGAAGACGAGCCGGATGTGGCGCTCGGTCTCGCCGACGTACTTGTTGAGGAGCTCGGGTCCCTTGATGTTGAGGAAGTAGCTCTTTCCGGCCGGCTGGCCGGTGACTTCGGCGACCTTCTTCGCAAGGGAGTTGGCGACGGCCTTGGCGATGAGCGTCTTGCCGCAGCCGGGCGGGCCGTAGAGCAGGATGCCCTTCGGCGGTCGCAGTTCGTGCTCCTTGAAGAGGTCCGGGTACAGATAGGGGAGCTCGACCGCGTCGCGGATCAGCTCGATCTGATTGCCCAGGCCGCCGATCTTGTTGTAGTCGACGTCGGGGACCTCTTCGAGGACGAGCTCCTCGACCTCGCTCTTGGGGACCACTTCGTAGACATAGCCGGAGCGGGGTTCGAGCAGCAGGGCGTCGCCGGGGCGGATGGTGATGTCCAGCAGCGGCTCCGCGAGCCGCACCACCCGCTCCTCGTCGGTGTGGCCGATGACCAGGGCGCGCTCGCCGTCCTCCAGGATCTCCTTGAGGGTGACGATGTCGCCGGCGCGCTCGTACGCCATGGCCTCGACCACGTTGAGCGCCTCATTGAGCATGACTTCCTGGCCGCGCCGGAGCTCGTCGAGCTCGACCCCGGGGCTGACGTTCACCCGGAGCTTGCGGCCCCCGGTGAAGATGTCACACGTGCCGTCCTCGTTCGCCTGAAGAAAAACTCCGAAGCCGGCCGGTGGCTGTGCGAGCCGGTCGACCTCCTCCTTGAGGGCCACGATCTGGTCGCGGGCCTCACGGAGTGTGTTGGCGAGCCGCTCGTTCTGTGCGGACACGCCGGCCAGATTGGTCTGCAGTTCGACGATCCGCTCTTCGAGAATCCTCGTGTGACGCGGAGAGTCGGCGAGCTTGCGGCGCAGGACGGCGATTTCCTGCTCAAGATAGGCGACCTGGCCGGCTGGGTCTTCAGACCCCCGCCCCGGCCGGATGCCGCGGTTGATGTCGTCGTCGTGGGCTGCCACGGTCCTCACCTCCTCCAAGGGGAGCTGGACGCTTCCTGACCCTACCTGGGTGGGTGGTGATTGAAACCCCTAGATCACAAAGACGGTAGGGGCGTGTCCGATCTTCACCCTTGCGCTCTCCCTCGTGCCAGGGGAATACCCACCCATCAACATCGGAAAGCGGGCGGTTGTATGGTCGAAGTGTTCAACACCCGTCAGGGCTGGCGCGACTTGCCTCACATCCCTTGGCTGAACGCTCGACCCGACGCAGGAAACGGCAGGAGACATGACCGTGCAGCACGAGGCCCCGTCCGATGGCGCCGCAGAGGCCCTGGAGGTCTGGATCGACCAGGACCTCTGCACCGGGGACGGGATCTGTGCTCAGTACGCCCCGGAAGTGTTCGAGCTGGACATCGACGGTCTGGCCTATGTCAAGAGCTCCGACGACGAGCTGCTGCAGAATCCGGGGGCTTCCACTCCGGTTCCGCTGCCGCTGCTGCGGGACGTGGTGGACTCCGCCAAGGAGTGCCCCGGTGACTGCATCCACGTACGTCGGGTTTCGGACAGGGTGGAGGTCTACGGACCGGACGCCGAGTAGCCGTCCGGCCACGGGACGCGGGGCGCGAGGGCACCGGGTGCCGCGCCTCCGGTTCCGCTGTCCGCCGGCCCCGCCGGCAGCCGTGTCCGCCGGCCACCGTCCCCCGCGAACCCTCCCGGCCGTGCCGCGCCCCGGCCCCGAAAGGGCCCGGGGCCTCCCGTCAGAAGGCCGTGCCGCCGCACCGCCCGGCGGGGGCTCCGCTCCGCCCGGCGGTCACAGGGCCCGTGGCTCGCTCTGCGCGGTACGGAGGAACTTGCCGCCCTTCCACCGCCATTCGGCCTTGTCCCGCACATCGGGACAGCAGCTCGGCACATCCGGCGAGGAGTAGCCGAACAGGGTCGCCGCGACCGCGCCGTCCCGTACCGCCAGCTCCCCCACGCTCTGCCGCTCGGCGGGGTCGAGCAGGGTGGCGACCACGCGCGGAGCGCCCTTCCGGTCGGCGGCGAGCACATAGATCCCGCTGGGCGGATTGCCGCCGCCCGCGTCACAGCGTGCCGCGACGACGGTCTCGGGCCGGCCGTCGCCGTCGAGATCCCCGGTGGCCTCTTTCACCACCACGGCGGCGGCCCGGCCGCACTCCGGCCCGAGGGTGACCCGGTCGGGGTCGGGGGCGGGTGCGGCGGTGTCCGCCGGCCCGGGGCCGGAGCGGGTGGTGGGCCCCTCCCCGGCGTGGGAGGCGGTGGCGGCGCCGGGCTGGACGAGGCCCGCGAACGCGACGACGGCGGCCATCGCGGCGGCGGTGGCGAGCCAGTGCACCGGGCGGGTCCTGGTGTGCGCGAGGTCCGGGAGCGCGGAGGTCTGCACGCGTGAAGTCTCCTGTGAAGGCGGAGCCGGCTGAGCGGCGTCGGGAGGGAGGTTTGCATCGTGCCACAGGTCACAGGGCCCGGACACGGCAGGGTTGTCAGGGTTCGGTAACTGTCCCGGGGGCGAACAGCACGACGCCGCCGCGGAGTTCCCGTTCGCGAAGTGCGGTACGGCGGGAACTCCGCGGCGGCGGTGTCACGTTGTTCGGTCGAAGGACCGGAAGGTCTCCCGGGAAGGGAGGGGATCAGCCCTTGTTGGGGCCCTCGTAATCGTCCCCGTAGGCGCCCTTGGCGGGGCGGCGGCGGCGCATCGGGGGCTCGACACCGTCGGCGAGCCGCCGGGCGGTGACCAGGAAGCCGGTGTGCCCGATCATGCGGTGATCGGGGCGGACGGCCAGGCCCTCGACGTGCCAGTTGCGGACCATCGACTCCCAGGGCTGCGGCTCGGCGAAGCAGCCGATCTCGCGGATGGACTCGACGGTGCGCGCGAGCTGGGTGGTGGTCGCGACGTAGCAGCAGAGGATGCCGCCGGGCACCAGCGCCTTGGAGACGGCGTCCAGGCACTCCCACGGGGCGAGCATGTCGAGGACCACCCGGTCGACATCGGCGTCGCTGAGGTTGTCCTGGAGATCGCCGACGGTGAGCTGCCAGGCGGGGTGCGGACCGCCGAAGTAGCGCTCCACGTTCTGCTGGGCGATCTCGGCGAAGTCCGCGCGCCGCTCGTAGGAGTGCAGCATTCCGTGGTCGCCGATGGCGCGCAGCAGAAAGGCGCTGAGAGAGCCCGAACCCACACCCGCCTCGACGACGCGGGCGCCGGCGAAGATGTCGGCGAAGGCCAGGATCTGCCCCGCGTCCTTGGGGTAGACCACGGCGGCGCCGCGGGGCATGGACAGGACATAGTCGGGGAGCAGGGGGCGCAGCGCGAGGTAGGCGACGTTTCCCGTGGTTCGGACAACACTGCCCTCGGGAGCACCGATCAGCTCGTCGTGCGGGAAGGACCCTTTGTGGGTGTGGAAATTCTTCCCGGCTTCGAGCGTGAACGTGTAGTGGCGTCCCTTGGGATCGGTGAGCTGGACCTGGTCCCCGACCTTGAAGGGCCCGCGACGGCGGGCGGCACCGGTCGGTTCGGACATGTGACCAGCGTACCGGGCCCGGGGAGGGGCTGAGCACCTGGGCGAGCGGGGGCGGGACCCGCGGGGCCCGGCGACCGGCCCCGGAGCGGACGCCGCGCGGGCTGCCGCGGCGGCGCGGAGGCCCGCTGTCCGGCCCGGCCGCCCCGGCGCGCGGCTCCCGTGCCGGGGCGGCCGGGACGGGGCGGCCGGGAGGGCGGGGCCGGGTGCGCGGGCCCGGAGGGCGGAGGGGGCGGGCCCGGGGCTCTCAGCCGCCCGGGGAGTGGGGCCGGGCCATCGCCGCGACGAAGGCCCGCTCGACATCGGCGGTGGAGAGTACGCCGTAGATCTCGCCGGTCTCCTCGACCACGAGGTACTCGGTGGCCGGGGTGGCCCGCAGCCGGTCCAGGAGGGCCTCCCCGGCCAGATCGGCGGGGAGCCGCATGCTGTCGGTGAGGTCCTGGGCCAGTCCGCTGACAGCGACCCAGGGACGGCGGTGCTCGGGCACGCCCACGATGGAGGTCTCGCGGACCAGGCCGGTCGGCTCGCCCTGCCCGTCGACGACCACCAGGGCACGGGCCCCCGCCTCGTTGGCGCGGCGGAGAGCCTCGGAGAGCGGTGTGGCGGATTCGACGGGGACGGCGCGCCGGGTGAGGGTGCGGGCCTCCAGCTCGGGGAGGTGCTCGCGCAGCCGGGCCACCCGCAGGCTGTTGCCCGCGCCGGTCCAGATGATGGCGGCCAGGATCGCGGCGAGCAGCGCGTCGGTGACGGTCTCCATGCCGCCGATGTCCTGGGCGGGGCTGCCGAGGGCGCCGGTGTGGGTGAGCAGCGGCAGGCCGATGAGGACGGCGACGGCCAGGGCGCGGCCGACCCAGGCGGCGGCGATGGTGCCGCTCATGGGTTTGCCGGTGATCTTCCAGACGACGGCACGGAGCATGCGCCCGCCGTCGAGCGGCAGGCCGGGGAGGAGGTTGAAGGCGGCGACGATGAGGTTGGAGATCATCAGGCCGGCGAGGAGGACACCGGGGACGGTGCCGGCCTCCACGGTCTGCATGCCGAGGTAGAAGACCCCGGCGAGGACCAGGGAGAGCAGCGGGCCGACGAAGGCCAGGACGAACTCCCGGCCCGGGGTCTCGGTCTCCTTCTCGATCTCGGAGACGCCGCCGAAGAACTGGAGCTGGATGCGCCGCACGGGAAGCTTGAAGCGGAGCGCGGCGACGGTGTGGGCCAGCTCGTGGACGAGCACCGAGGCGTAGAAGGCGACGGCGAAGAAGAGGGAGACGAGATAGCGGGCGCCGCCCAGCTCGGGCAGGACCCGGTCGAGCTGGCCGCCGAAGACCCAGGTGATCAGGGCGGCGACGAGGAACCAGCTGGGGGCGACATAGACGGGCACGCCGAAGGGGCGGCCCATGAGGATTCCGCCGCCCGGGCCGTCGGAGCGCTTCGGCTTGCCCTTGCGGTCGCTGCCCCGGGGGTCCTTCCCCTGGGCGTCGGTGTGCGCCCGCTTGCGCTCGCCTCGCGTGTCGTCCTCGTTCACGGGTTCCCTTCGTCTCGGTGCCGGAGTGGCTCCGCTGCTTCGATCATGCGGTGTACCGGCCTCTGACGTCGATGGTATTGCGCTCGCTGTCAGTGGCGGGCCGTAGGGTCTGGGTCATGAGGACAAGTCAGGCGTCGGTGCCCGGTCGGCCCCCCATGTCGCTGTCGCCCTCGCGGGCGAGCGATTTCATGCAGTGCCCGCTGCTGTACCGGTTCCGGGTGATCGACCGGCTGCCGGAGAAGCCGAGCGAGGCGGCCACCCGGGGCACCCTGGTGCACGCGGTGCTGGAGCGGCTCTTCGACACCCCGGCGGCCGAGCGCACGGCGCCGCGCGCCAAATCGCTGGTCCCGGGAGAGTGGGACCGGCTGCTCGCGGACCGGCCGGAGCTGGCCGGGCTGTTCGCGGGCGAGGAGGGCGGCGAGCGGCTGGCGCGCTGGCTGGGCGAGGCCGAGGGGCTGGTGGAGCGCTGGTTCTCGCTGGAGGACCCGACGCGCCTGGAGCCGGCGGAGCGGGAGATGTTCGTCGAGGCCGAGCTGGATTCGGGGCTGCGGCTGCGCGGAGTGATCGACCGGGTCGATGTGGCGCCGACGGGCGAGGTGCGGATCGTCGACTACAAGACCGGCAAGGCCCCGCGTCCGGAGTACAGCGAGGGCGCGCTGTTCCAGATGAAGTTCTACGCCCTGGTGATCTGGCGGCTGAAGGCCGTGGTGCCGCGCCGGCTCCAGCTGGTCTATCTGGGCAGCGGCGATGTGCTGACGTACGACCCGGTCCCGGCGGATCTGGAGCGGGTGGAGCGGAAGCTGCTCGCGCTCTGGGAGGCGATCCGGGCGGCGACGGAGTCGGGCGAGTGGCGCCCCCGGCCCACGAAGCTGTGCGGCTGGTGCGACCACCAGGCGGTGTGTCCCGAGTTCGGCGGCACTCCCCCGGTGTATCCGCTGAGTGTTCCCCCGGCCGGGTCGGTGCCCGCGCCGGCCGGTCCGGAGCCGGTGCCCGCGGTCCCCCGGCCGGAGCCCGCGGGAGCCGCCGCGGAGGCGGTCGGCCCCGCTCCGGAGGGTCAGGGCAGAATGGTGCCCGACCAAGTGTGAGGAGTTCCCCGTGGCCATCCGCGTTCTGCTGGTCGACGACCAGCCCCTGCTGCGCACCGGTTTCCGGATGATTCTGGAGGCGGAGCAGGAAATCGCGGTCGTCGGTGAGGCCGGGGACGGTCTCCAGGCGCTCGACCAGGTACGGGCGCTCCAGCCCGATGTGGTGCTCATGGACATCCGGATGCCCCGGATGGACGGGGTTGAAGCGACCCGCCAGATCACCGGTCCCGGACGGGACGGTCCGGCGAAGGTCCTGGTGCTGACGACCTTCGATCTCGACGAGTACGTGGTGGAGGCCCTGCGGGCGGGGGCGAGCGGCTTTCTGCTGAAGGACGCGCCCGCGGACGAGCTGGTCCAGGCGATCCGGGTGGTCGCGGCCGGGGAGGCGATGCTCGCGCCGAGCATCACACGCCGGCTGCTCGACAAGTACGCGGGCCATCTGCCGTCCGGCGAGGAGCCGGTTCCGGACACGCTGCACACGCTGACCGACCGCGAGGTGGAGGTCCTCAAGCTCGTGGCCCGCGGTCTGTCGAACGCGGAGATCGCCGCGGATCTCTTCGTGAGCGAGACGACGGTGAAGACGCATGTCGGTCATGTGCTGACCAAGCTGGGTCTGCGCGACCGGGTGCAGGCGGCTGTCTACGCGTACGAGAGCGGTCTGGTGCGCCCCGGCGCCCAGTAGCGGACGGCCCCCGGGCGGGACAGTGAAGCGGGGGGGGGGGGGGGGGCGGGGGGCCCCCCCCCCCCCCCAACGCCGGCGGGGGCGGGCTCTCCAGGTGGGGGGGCCGCCGCAAGCTCGTC
>NZ_JBEOYB010000050.1:0-61478 GCF_040296845.1 Streptomyces sp. NPDC001985 | reverse complement strand
TCACAATATCTCTCCTTCTTGTTTTGTGTTTGTTTGGTTTCCTTTGTGGCTGGGGGGGGGGGGGGGGGGGCCCCCCCCCCCGGGCCCCCCCCCCCCCCTCTCCCGTGCCGGGCGCCCGGGCTGCCCGGGCTACTTCAGCGCGAGCAGCAGGCTGTCGGAGGGCGAGGCCCAGACCGCGCGGGCCTCGCCGAACCCGGCCGCGCGCAGGGTCTCGGCGTGCCACTGGAGGGAGGGGGTCTCGCCGTCCGCGTGCTCGCCGAAGATCTCGAAGCGGCGGGCGGTGGGCCCGGCCAGGGCCGGGTCCCGGCGGGCGAGGGCCCACCACTCGGCCCAGTCGACCGCGCCGGCCGCCCTGGCCCGGTCCATCCCGGTGTGCCGGTGGGCGCGCTC
Source organism: Streptomyces sp. NPDC001985 (assembly GCF_040296845.1). Classification (NCBI taxonomy): domain Bacteria; kingdom Bacillati; phylum Actinomycetota; class Actinomycetes; order Kitasatosporales; family Streptomycetaceae; genus Streptomyces; species Streptomyces sp. NPDC001985. The sequence goes on along the minus strand of NZ_JBEOYB010000050.1, from coordinate 61,088 downwards.
GGCGGCGTTGATCCGCGGGGTGGAGCGGTCGACCATGCGGTCGGCGTTCATCAGGACGCCGCCGTCGCGGACGAGCCCGGCGAGCCGCCCGTAGAGCGCGGCGAGGGGGCCGAGGCGCAGCCAGTGCAGGGCCGTCGCCGTGAGCACGGCGTCATAGCCGTCGTGCGGGAGGGCCTCGGTCCAGTCGGGGGCGGTGAGGTCGGCGGTGACGAGGGTGACGCGGTCGTCACCGGCGAAGTGGCCGCGGGCGATGGCCAGCAGGGCGGGGTCGAGATCGACGCCCGTGCTGGTGGCGTCCGGGAACCGCCGGAGCAGCCGGTCCGTGATACTTCCTGTACCGCACGCGAGGTCCAGTACCCGGGGTGCGGGGCCGACGGTGGCCTCCACCATGTCCAGCATCACCCGGAACCGCTCCTCGCGGTCGGGCATGTACCACTCCTGCTGACGGTCCCAGCTCCGCTGCCAGGCCCGCCAGTCGGTGCCCCCCGTCCCGGCTCCCGTCCCCGCTCCCGCCCCGGCCCCCGGCTCAGCCCCTGCTCCCGCTTCCGTCCCCGCTCCTGGCCCTGCTTCCGTCCGCGACACCGGAACCCTCCCATGTGTAATACCCTGAATGCAGGATCATCCATTACTTTTGCCCACTGACCATAGACCGCCCTGGTAAGGACTACAAGTGGAACTGGCCTCTTACTCGGACTTCGCCGTACGCCTGGTCAACACCGAGGAGCCGGCGCGCGGCAAGGACTCCCTCACCTCCGTCGAGGCCGTGCGGGAGCTGTTCGGCGCCTCCCGCCAGGCCGCCCGGCGCGCCACCGACTCCGATGTGACCCGCTTCCGCTCGGTCCGGGGCAGACTGCGGGCGGTCTTCGCCGCAGCCGACGCCGGGGAGGAGACCCACGCCGTCGACCTGCTCAACTCCCTGCTGCTGGAGTTCCCCGTCAGCCCGCAGATCTCCGGCCATGACTTCCGGGACGACGACGGCCGCCCGAAGTGGCACATGCACCTGGCCGACCACCCGTCGAACGCCACCGCCGGATACGCGGCCATCGCCGCGATGGGCCTGGCGATCCATCTGACGGAGCACGGTGTCGACCGGCTGGGCCTGTGCGAGGCGGCGCCCTGCCGCAACGCCTATCTCGACACCTCGACCAACCGCTCCCGCCGCTACTGCTCCGACCGCTGCGCCACCCGGGCCAATGTGGCGGCCTACCGCGCCCGCAAACGCCTGGAGACCGAGCGCGCGCAGAGCACCGGCCGCACGGCCGAGAACGCCCAGGAGACCAGCGCGAGCACCGAGCGCTGATCCGGGTCGCGCGGCCGGTACCGGCCGCGCACCCGCCCGAGGAGCAACTCGGGGGGCACGGCCCCGAAGACCCGGCTGTCCCCCTCGGCCCCCGGGTTGTCCCCGAGCACCCACCAGCCGCCACCGCGCCGCTCCGCCAGCCGTTTGACGATGAGCAGATCCTGCTGGAGCGGATGGCGCAGCACCGCGACATCGCCGGGCCTCACCTGAGCGCCGTAGTGCACCAGCAGCCGGTCGCCCTGCCGCAGCGTCGGGTACATCGACGGCCCGGTCACCTCGGCCACTCCGAACGGCGCCGTCGGCTCCCGTCCCTGCTCGGTCATCCGCCACCTCCGGCTCCCAGAGTACGGTCGGCCAGGGGTCGTACAAGGACCCCGGACTTTCGACCTAAGCACTAGGGGGCACTCGCGAAAACGGGGCTCTCACGGAGTAATGTCCCCCCTTGAGAAGACGATCACGAGGAAGGACTGCCCCATGCTCTCCCGCCTGTTTGCCCCGAAGGTGAAGGTCAGTGCCCACTGCGACCTTCCGTGCGGTGTCTACGACCCGGCCCAGGCCCGGATCGAGGCCGAGTCGGTGAAGGCCGTCCAGGAGAAGTTCCAGGCCAATGACGACCCGCACTTCCGGGCCCGCGCCACGGTCATCAAGGAGCAGCGCGCCGAGCTGGCCAAGCACCACGTCTCGGTGCTGTGGAGCGACTACTTCAAGCCGCCGCACTTCGAGAAGTACCCCGAGCTGCACCAGCTGGTGAACGACACCCTGAAGGCGCTGTCCGCCGCCAAGGCGTCCACCGACCCGGCGACGGGCCAGAAGGCGCTGGACTACATCTCCCAGATCGACAAGATCTTCTGGGAGACCAAGAAGGCCTGACCCACCCGGCCGCGCGCCCGGTGACCGCACCCGGTCCATGGATTCCTCCTCGCGGGGGAACCGGTGGGCCGGGTGCGGACGTATATCCCCGCACCTGGCGCGTCTCCGCCCCGGTCCCGTTTCATAGGATCGGTCCGTGACAACGGGGACGGGGACGGGGACGGGTGCGGACACCGGCTGGGTGCCGCCGACGGAGGTCGAGCGGAGACTGCGCGAGGCGCACGCCCGAGGCAGCCGGGACGAGCTGATCGACGCGCTCTCCCGGAGCAGGCTCTATGTGCTCACCGCGCGGCTGCACGCCGACACCCCGGGCTTCACCCCGCCGCCGGTGCCGGCGCGGGAGCCCTCGGGCCGCCGGATGTGCCTGCCGGTGCTGACCGCGGGCATGCTGCCGCCCTGGCACCCCGAGTGGGTGTTCCGGCAGACCAGTCTGGCCGAGCTGGCCCGCACCTGGCCGGACAACCGGTGGCGGCTCGGTGTCAACCACGGCACCCCGGGCGCCATAGCGGTCGACGCCCGCCCGCGCAGGCGCCGGGAGTGGCTCGCCGCCCGTGTCCGCTCCGGCGGCCCGGCGAGAATCGGACTGCTCACCCACGGCGGCGGACCGCTGCACGGACCGCTCGCCCACGGCCTGGCGGTCGGCGCCCATCTCGCCGTGCTCAACGGGCTGGTCTGGAACCAGCTCGGCACGGTGTACGAGGAGTACGCGCTGGACATCGCCCGGCTGGAGCACCCCTGGCGGATCGGCAACCGGGCCGGGTACGAGCAGGTCCTCAGCTCCCTGATGGCGACCCGGCTCATCGGCCGCACCCATGAGTCCGCGCTGCGTCTGCGGCGCTCCCTCGCGGCCCGGCTCGGCCGCACCCCGTCGTCCGCCGAGTGGCGCGAGGCCGCCGCCCTGGACCGGGCCCGGCGCGGGGTGTCCGACGCGGACGCCGCGGAGTCGGAGGAGGCACTCGGCCGGATCGAGAAGTACGAGGAGCTGCTCCGGGCCGAGGGGGTGCTGGCACCCGGCGCCCGGGTCGACAGCCTGGCCGCCTTCGACCACGGCCGGGCGGTCAATGTCGTACGGCTGGCCCTGGGCGCGCGCTACTGCGATCCGGCCCAGGCCGAGCAGTCGGTGCTGCGGATCGGGGCGCTGGCCCGTCAGGCGTACGGGTCCTGGGAGGAGTTCGCCCTCGGCTACGCGCTGGCCCGGCTGATCCACTTCGACGACGAGGACGCGTCGGGGACGGTCCGCCGGGAGACCCTCGCCCAGCACCGCGTCCTCACCCGGGACCCCGCCGGCCCCTACCGGAACATCCCGTGGTCATGAAGCGGCGCCGGCGCGCCCCCGAGCCCCCGGCCCACGGGCCCCCCTGGACACCGCCGTCCGAGACGGAGCGGGCGCTGTACGAGGCGGGGGCGCGGGGCGGCCCGGAGGCCCAGCTGCGGGTGCTGGCGGGCGCCGAGCTGTACATCGCCGTCCCGAGGGCGGAGGCGGACGCGGAGCCGGACCGGATCGTCTGGCGGGCGCACCGCGACGAGGCGGGCCGCGACTGCCGGCCGGTGCTGACGCGCGGAGTGCTGCCGCCGTGGCACCCCGACTGGGTCTTCCACGGGGTGACCCTGAAGTGGATCGCCGAGTTCGGCTGGCGGGACCCCCGGCAGCTCCTGTCGGTCAACACCGGCACCCCCGGCCGGCTCCTCTTCCCCGCGGCGCCGCACGACCGGGCGCTGTGGCTGCGGTACTTCGCGGAGCACGACCGCCCCGACGGGGAGCGGCTGATCGCCCTGCGGCACGGGGCGCTGCACGGGCCGCTCGCCTACGGCCTGGCCTGCGGGGCGCATCTGGCGATCGGGAACGGTGTGCCGTGGAACGAGGTCGGCACGGTCTACCACGACTACGTCCAGCAGCTGGCGTCGCTCCGCGACGGCTGGGGCATCACCGGCCGCGCGGAGTGGCAGGAGCAGCTGAGCCTGCTGCTGGACGCCCGCAACAGCCCGCCGGAGCACGATTTCGCGCTGCGGGTGCGGGAGCGGCTGCGGGCCGGTCTCGGCGAGCCGCCCCCGGCCGACCTGTGGCGGGAGACCGCCGCCGGGCACGCCCAGGACGTGGGGGCCGAGCCCCGGGCGGTGAAGGGCGTCGAGGAGCTGGTGCGGCGGATCGTGCGGTACGAGGCCCGGTTCCGGGCCGACGGTCTGCTGCCGCCGGACGGCCGGGTCACCACCACGGTCGCCCACGACTACGGGCGGGCGGTGAATCTGGCGCGCTGGGGACTGGCCGCCCGGTTCTGCCATCCGCACGAGGCCGAGCAGGCGATCGTGTACGCGGGGGCGCTGGGCAAGTCGGCCTACCACTCGTGGGAGGAGTTCTCCGCCGGGTACGCGCTGGGCCGGGTGCTCCGCTTCGACGGGGAGGAGTACGGCCGCGTCTACGAGGAGAACGTGACCGCCCACCGGCTGCTGACGGAGAACGAGGGCAGCCCCTGGCGGAACATCCCCTGGCGCTGAGCGGGCGCGGACAGCGGGAAGCCCGGCCGGGCGGTCCCGGCCGGGCTCTCGGTCCGGCTCCTCCCCCTCGGTCCGCCCGGGGGAGGGAAACGTCACTGCGGACGGTCAGGTGGTGCGCAGCCCCAGCCGGCGGCGCAGTCCGGTGACCGGGTCGACGAACGCGACCCGCACGGTGAAAACCTGCCGCTTGTCCAGCGGCTTGGCGTAGGCGGGCAGGCCCAGCCGGCGGAAGCGGGAGGTGGGGACCCCCGCGGTGGCGGGCACCCAGACCGTGGCCGTGAGATCCGGCGCGCTGAGCGCCAGCGACAGCTCCCAGGTGCCGGTGGGCAGCACCCGCCCGGAGAACGCCTTGGCGAGGTCGACCCGCAGCTCGAAGGGGCCGGGCGAGCCGAACTCCCCGCGCTGGAAGCCGCGCAGGTCTATGGTGCGGTCCTTGTCGGTGGCCCGGACGACCAGGTCGTCGGAGCTGATTCCGGCGTTGAGCCGCCCGGTGATCGCCAGCACCCCTGAGGTGCCGGTGGCCCAGACGGCCTGCTCGATCTTCACATGCGACTGGAGGCGGTGCTTGCGCTGGCCGACGTCCAGGGTGAAGTTGTCGTACGGCTTGGTGAAGTACGGGGTGACGACCTGCGAGGTGCCGTCGGCGGTGCGGTTCAGCCGGGGGCCGGGCGAGGAGTCGATGGACCCGGCGCGCTTGTTGCCGGCCCGGCCCTCCTTGAGGATGCCCTGGCTGCGGACCCGCAGATGGAGGTCCCAGAGCCCCGGGGGCAGCTCCTTGCCGTCCGCCGCGGTGAGGGTGTCGATCCGGACGGAGAACCCGGCGTTCCCGTAGTCGTGGAGCCCGTCGGTGTCCTCGGGGGCGGGGCCGCTCCCGGCCGGGAAGCTGTACTCCACCCCGCTGTCGCGCTCCCGCAGCACGGCCTCGATGGCGGTGTCCACGGTGTCGACGGTGTCGATGTAGGCGTGGCCGGAGAGGTCGAGCTGTGAGCCGTCCAGCTCGGCGGTGGCCAGATGGTGCCGGACGGACAGCTCGCGGGTGATGTCGTAGCAGTGGTCCGGGACGGCCCGGGAGGCGTCCCGGAAGTAGGGGTAGGCGCCGTAGGCGCGGCCCTTCTCGACGACCGTCCCGCCGGCCGCCCTGTCCCGCTTGCGGGCGCCCTCGAAGCGGTGCAGCTCGCGCAGCTCCTCCAGCATGCCGTGGCGGGCGAAGTACAGCCGGAGCCGGTGCATCGCGGGGTAGCGGGCCACCAGTTCGTCGCTGAGGTTGGCGCTGATCAGCCGCTGGATGTCGGCGAGGGCCGAGTCGCGTATCTCCGGCTCGGTCTCGCGGAGCAGATGGCGCAGCGCGGACTTGATGTCGACGTCGAAGTGGCGGCGGAGCAGGATGTCCCGCTTGGTGCTGTCCTTGACCTCGCGGGCGAGCAGCTCGAACATCGCGCTCAGGTACTTGATGCGCGGGTGGGTGCCGCGGGTGGTGCGGGTGACGTTGTTGCCGTCCTCGCGCTCGACCCAGTAGTAGCAGTCGTAGTCGGCGACCACGGATATCGCGGCGGCGTGGAGATACGCCATCGAGACGAAGGGCTGGTCCTCGCCGGTGCGCATATCGGTGCGGAACCGGAGGCCGAGGCGCTCGATCAGCTCGCGGCGGAAGAGCTTCAGCGGGTTGAGCGTCCAGTAGACCCGGGAGGTGAAGACATCGGTCTTGGGCTGGTTGCGCTGGAACATCGACTTGGGCGCGCCCCGGCCGCCGACGCCGACCATCTTGCCGAGCACCACGTCGGAGCCGTTGGTGTCGGCCATGGAGACCATGCGCTCCAGGGCCTCGTCGCCGAGGTAGTCATCGGCGTCGAGGAAGAAGATGAAGCGGCCGCGGGCCAGCTCGATGCCCGCGTTGCGGGGGGCCGAGGGGCCACCGGAGTTCTTCTGGTGCACCACCGTGACCACGGTGGGGAACTCCGCCGCCAGCCGGTCCAGCTCCTCGCCGGTGCCGTCCGTTGAGCCGTCGTCGACCACGATCAGCTCGATGCGGTCCCGGCCGATCGTCTGGTCGACCACGGAGCGCACACACCGGGTCAGATAGGGCATCGCGTTGTAGGCGCCCACGATGACGGAGACATCGGGAACGGCCGCATCCGGCACACGGTTCACAAAAATCTACCTTCTGGTAACGGAGGAGACACTGCCGCGGGCACCGCCGCACGCACGACGCCCCACCACGCACCGGCGGCTGGGCCGCGCCGATGACTCCGTGGTACGCGGTGGCCGTGCCGACAGCGGGGGACCGCGCGGGCGACCAGGATGAATGTCATCTTAGCAGTGCATATTCCCGGTAATTTGCTATTCACTTCAGCGAATAGCCCTCGGCGGAGGGCTCCGGGCGCCCGGAGCGGACCGCCGGCGCCGGGGGCGAAACGGCCTTTCGGCTGCTCGGAAGCGGGCGGGGCGGCGCTCCCGCGCCGCGCGCCGGCACCCCTCCGGGGTCGGGCGGGGCGGCCGGGGGTGCCGGTTATCACGTGATCGGGCGGAAGGGCACACGTTGCTCCATCCGGGTGACGGACAAGTGGGAAGGCCCGGCCGCCGACGAGGACAGTGGTGCCGACAGATCACATGGACGCATTTTTGCGAGGAGTTGGGCCATGCGCTGGACCGTCCACGGGGAACGCCAGATCTACGACAACCCCTGGGTCAACCTCTGGCTCGCCGATGTACAGCAGCCCGACGGGGTCCGGCTGGAGCACCATGTGGTGCGGATGCGGCATCTGGCGGTCGCCGCCGTGGTGGACGACCGGCGCCGGGTCCTCATGATGTGGCGGCACCGCTTCATCACCGACACCTGGGGCTGGGAGCTGCCGATGGGGCTGATCGAGCCCGGGGAGACCCCGGCCCAGACGGCGGCCCGGGAGGTCGAGGAGGAGACCGGCTACCGGGTGGACCGGGTCCGGCCCCTGGTGTACGCGCAGCCGGCGAACGGCATCACCGACTCCGAGCACCATGTCTTCCGGGCCGACGGCGCGGTCTGGTCCGGGCCGCCGACGGAGCTGAACGAGTCGGACCGGATCGAGTGGGTCCCGCTCCACGAGGTGCGGGCCCTGATCGACAGCCGCCAGGTGGTGAGCGGCGGAAGCCTGGTCGGGCTGCTGTATCTGCTGCTCGACGAGGCGACCCGCCCCGCGAACGGCCCCGCGGCCGGTTCCGCGCACAGCCCCGCGAAGGACCCCGCCCCGGACGCGGGGGCCCGCCCCTGACCCGGCCCCGCCCCTCCCCGGTGGCCGGGGGACACGGCCCCTGACGGCCGGAGGACACCGCCCCCGACGGCCGGACGCCCGGTGTCCACAGGAGTCACACGGCACCGGGCGGCTATCACCGGGAGATGGGACCGCCCCCGTCATCGGCTTCCGGCCAACACCGGACGGATTCGACGTGAATCTGACGCAACTTCAGCCGATCACGGCGGAAACACCTGCCCACTGAAACGATCTCTCCTACCTCTCGGGTAGCTTGCGGCGCAGCAGTGCGACGGAAGGATGTCCGAACCGAAATGAAGACGCGTCGTTGGGTGGGGGCGGCCTCCGTTGTGGCCGCGACAGTGGCCGGAGTCCTGGTCGTCCAGGGTGCGACCGGTCAGCCCGTCGAGGGCAGGACGGTGGACAGCGCGAAGCCGGGCCCCGTCAAGAGCGCGCAGCGGACCGCGCCGCTCAAGGTGAGCGGCGGCTCCGCCGTGCTCGGCAAGCAGGACGCCAAGAGGTTCAGCATGCTCGGGGTGACCTGGGCCGATCCGTCCGCCCGGGTCACGGGCACGGTGGAGGCGCGCACTCGCGGGGCCGGCACCGGCACCTGGTCGCCCTGGCTGGAGCTGGACAGCAGCACCGTCGCACCGGGCGACGAGAGCGGTGCGCGCGGCGGCACCGAGCCCGCCTGGGTCGGCCCGTCCGACGGTGTGGAGGTCCGGGTCCAGGGCAGGTCCACCGGGCTGCCCCGGGGCCTTCAGCTCCATATGATCGACCCCGGCAGCGGCAAGGTCTCGGCCATGGAGCCCGCGGCCTTCGCCGCGGACGCCACGCCGGTGCCCGCCGCCACGGAGACCGGTGGGGCTCCGGCGCCGGAGCCGCCCGCGCAGTCGCCCCCGGCCTCCGGCCCGGCGCCGACGGAGACGGCCACTCCCACGACGGCCCCGGCCACCACCCCGGCGCCGTCGTCACCGCCCGTATCGGTCTCCCCGAAGCCCCCGGAGTCGGTCGAGCCGTCCACGGTGGGGCCCTCGCCCTCCACCTCCGCGCCGACGCCCACTCCCACCCCGAGCGCTCCGGCGTCCACCGCTCCCAAGCCGCCGATCACGGACCGGGCGGGCTGGGGCGCGGACGAGTCCATCAGCCCCGAGGCCCCGGGCTACCTCCCCGGCGGGAGGATCAAGGCCGCGGTGGTGCACCACACCACCGGCTCCAACAGCTACACCTGCGCCGAGGCACCCGCGCTGGTGCGCGGCATCTACGCGTACCACGTCACCGGTCTGAAGTGGAAGGACATCGGCTACAACTTCCTGGTCGACAAGTGCGGAGTGGTGTACGAGGGCCGCAAGGGCGGGGTGGACCAGCCCGTGATGGGCGCCCACAACTACGGCTTCAACTCCGAGACCACCGGCATCTCCGTCCTGGGCAGCCATGACCTCGTGGCGCCCTCCCGGGCGGCGCTGACCTCCGTGGCACGGGTCGCCGCCTGGAAGCTCGGCCAGTACGGGGTGTCGCCGACCGGGACCGCCACGATGATCCCGGGCGCCGACGGGAAGAACCTCAGGAACGAGACCTGGAAGAAGGGGGTGCCCCTCGACCGGCCCGCCATCTTCGCCCACCGGGACAGCGATGTCACCGTCTGCCCCGGGGACTTCCTCTACAGCCAGATGCCGGCCATCCGCGAGATGGCGGGCGGAAAGGTCGACGGTCTCGCCGTCACGTCGGTGGCGGGCGCGGGCCTGGCCGGCTCGACGTACTACACCAAGGGCACCGTCACGGTGAACTGGTCGGCCACCACCCCGGCCGCCCTGGTCTCCGGCTATGAGCTGCTCGTGGACGGCAGGGTCGCGGCCACCACCGCGGGCACCGCCACCTCCGCCCGCGCCACCCTCACCCCCGGCAGCCACAAGGTGCAGATCCGCGGTCTCCACCAGTCCGGCAACAGGAGCGGGCTCAGCTCCCCGGTCACCGTCGTCGCCGAGACCACGGCGCCGGCTTTCCCCACCAAGCCCGGTCTGACCCTGCGCAAGGCCACGGTGGACACCCGGGCCGTGCCGCTCACCCTGGGCTGGAAGGCGGGCGACAACAGCGCGCTGAAGGAGGTCAGGCTCACCGCCCCGGTGGCCAGGACCTACGGCCCCACCGTCACCGGCGCCTCGCACACGGCCGCATCGGGTGTGGCGACGAAGTGGTCGCTCACCGCGCACGACCAGGCCGGCAACACCGGCTCCGCCTCGGTCAGCGGTACGCCGGTGATCCTCCAGGAGTCGTCGGCGACCAAGTCCGGCGCCTGGTCGACCAAGTCGTCCACCAGCTACCTCGGCGGCAAGTCGTACTCCAGCAGCTCCAAGAACGCCGCGCTGACCTGGACCTTCACCGGCCGCTCGGCCGCCCTGGTGGTCTCGCGCGCCACGACCTCAGGACAGGCGCACATCTACGTCGACGGCAAGAAGACCGACACCGTCGACCTGAAGTCGGCCTCGACGAAGTACCGCGACGCGCTGTGGACCAAGTCCTGGTCCACGAGCGCCAAGCACACGGTCAAGATCGTGGTCGTCGGCACCAAGGGGAGGCCCGCCATCACCACCGACGGGCTCGTCTATCTGAAGTGACCGGGCCCTCGGCCCGCACCCGGCCCCCGCGCCCCGTCCAGGGCGCGGGGGCCGGGTGCGATCGGGCCGGGCGGCCCCGCCGGACGGCTCGCGGTCAGGCCGCCGGGGTGGTCAACAGGGGGCTCTTGTGGCGGAGGAGCCACTGGCGGTAGGCCGCCGCCCCCGACGCCACCTCCCGATACGCCGCCACCAGGTCCGCGTACACCCCCTCGTGGTCCTCCCCCGTCCCGCCGGACGAACACCACAGCAACCGCACCGCCAGCGGGTCCCCCCTCAGCGGCCGGATCGCCATGTCCTCCCGGGGTCCCGACGTCGGCTGGCAGGGCGCCACCGCCTCTCCCACCGCCACCAGCGACGCCGCCGTGTGGTAATCCCCGTGCAGCACCGAGGGGTTCAGCCCGGCCGCCGCCAGCACCCGGCGGAGCCCGTCCCACTCCCCGTCCACCGTCGGGTCGACGATCCACCGGTCGTCCGCCAGGTCCGCCAGCTCCACCACCGCCGCCGAGGCCGCCGGGTGACCGGACGCCAGCGAGACGAACTGCGGCTCGCGCTCGACCAGAACGCGTACATCGAGCCCTCCTGGCATCAGCAGCGGGCACCCCTCCACCTCGTGGACGAAGACCACATCGAGCTGGCCGGCCGCGGCCATCCGCAGCAGCGCGTTGGCGGAGACATCCATGTGCAGCGAGATGTCGGTGCCCGGCAGCCGCTGCCGCAGCCGCCCCAGCCAGCCGGGCAAGGCGCGGCTCGCGGTGGAGCCGATCCGCAGCCGGGGCCCGTCCGAACAGGCCGCCGCCGCCTTGGCCTCGACCACGAGCGCGGTCATCTCCGCGAGCAGCGGCCGGGCCCGGGTGAGTACGGCGCGGCCCACCGGCGTCGGCCGGCAGCCGGAGCGCTCCCGCCAGAAGAGCGCGCTGCCGAGCGCGTTCTCGATCCGCCTGAGCTGGGTCGTCAGCGACGGCTGACTGACCCCCAGCTGCCGGGCCGCCTTGTGCAGGCTGCCGCTGTCCGCAATGGCGCACAGGGCGCGGAGATGCCTCACATCCAGCTCCATGCCCCGAGGGTATGACCGCCTCCAGCCGCCACACCAGACACACAGTTCGGGCCAGAGCGGACGGACATGGACATGACGATTCACTGGTGTTATCGCGAGTTGGCATCATCCGCGAACCGCTTCCCTGCCCGAAACTCGCCGTACCGAATCCGTTCACCGGACGAGTAGGAGCCCCCCATGCGTCACCCCAGAGCCGCCTTCTCCGCCGCCCTCGGCGTCGCCCTCGCCGCCGCCCTCGGCGCCGTCCCCGCGTCGGCCGCCACAGCGTCCCCCGCCGCGGCGCCCGTTCCCTCGTATGTCGCGTACGAGGGGTCCGCCGAGGACGTGAAGGCGACGAAGGCCTTCTTCGAGGCGGTCGTGAAGTCCGTCGCCGAGAAGCGCGCCGCCAACCCGGGAGCCCGGGTCGTGACCGTCACCTACAGCGCCGCCAACGCCCCGAGCTTCCGCTCCCAGATAGCCCGCAGCACCCAGGTCTGGAACAGCTCGGTCGCCAATGTGCGGCTCCAGGAGGGCGGCAACCCGAGCTTCCGCTACTACGAGGGCAATGACGCCCGGGGCTCGTACGCGAGCACCGACGGCCACGGCCGCGGCTACATCTTCCTCGACTACCGGCAGAACCAGCAGTACAACTCCAACCGGGTCACCTCGCACGAGACCGGCCATGTGCTCGGTCTGCCCGACAACTACCGCGGCCCGTGCAGCGAACTGATGTCCGGCGGCGGCCCCGGCACCTCCTGCCAGAACGACACGCCGAACGCGAACGAGCGCGCCCGGGTGAACGCCCTGTGGGCCAACGGCCTCGCGTCGGCGATGAAGAGCGTCTCCTGACGGCCGGAGCGAACCGATGAGACGAGGGGCGTCCCGCCGGTGACCCGGTGGGGCGCCCCTCGGCGGGCCGGCGGGGAGAGGGTGCGGACGGGTCGGTCAGACGTCCGCCGAGGTGAGGGTCGCCAGCTCGGCCCCGTGCGGCAGCTGTTTCTGGATGCGGTCGAGCGCGTTGTCGAAGTCGCCCCCGGCCACTCCTGATTCATAGGCCGCCCCGCCGTAGTGGAGCGTGAGATTGAGATCCGCCCGATCGAGTGACCCCTCGGGCCTCAGTTCGCCGAGCGTCAGCAGACAGCTGAGCGTGGCCCGTTCCACCGTGCCGTCGTCCGCGTGGACGGGCAGCGGTATGTCCCACTCCAGTACGCAGGAGGAGAGCACGCCCTCCGATCCCGCTGCCTCCAGGGCGGCGAACGCCGCACCCTCGTACTCAACACCCCTGATGCGCGTGCGCAGTTGCCGTCCGTGCGCCGCGATCGTGACCGCTTCCGCGCCACGTCGGTCGCGGTACCAGCCCGCCCAGACTTCAGTCGACTCCGATGACATGGCGCGGACTGTAGCGGTACGGGACACCCCGCCGAACAGCAGGGATGGCTCAGACCGTGCGGGTGCCGGCGCCGGGGCGCTCCGCCGGGTGCCCGGAGGGGCCCTCGGCGCAGTCGGGGTTGCGGCAGGGACCCGGGCCCCAGGAGGGGACAAAGGCCCCCAGAGTCTTGCGTCGCTCGATGACGGTACCGACGGGCTGTCCGCACGACGGGCACCGGAGCCCGGTCTGCGGGCCGCGGACGGTCCGGCGTCCTTCGCTGCCCATGCGTCCAGGGTACGGCGGCCCGGCGGCCCGCGCCCGGCGGCCGGCCCGCCCGGCGGTACCGCCGCCGGCCCTTCGCCGAGCGGAGTGGTTTCCGCCGGATTCCCGGCACCCCGGCACCCCGGCACCCCGGCACCCCGGCATCCGGCAGAAACCACTCCATCCATAGTGCTCCATCCGCAGTGGTTCGATGGGCAGTGAGGGCCGGCCGGGCGGACCGCGCCTCAGCGGGTGCGGCGGGTGACGAACTCCGCAAGCGCCAGCAGCTCCCCCGCCGCGTCCGGGTCCGGCACCGCCCGGGACAGCTCCAGCACCGCCCGCGACATCCGGTCCGCCGCCTGGAGCTGGGCCCAGTCCCGGCCCCCGGCCCGCTCCACCGCGTCGGCGGCGCAGCGCACGGCCGCCCCGGTCATGGGCCCCTGGTACAGCTCGGCCAGCTCCGCGCCGGCCGGGGTGCCCGAGCCGAGGGCCGCCACCACCGGCAGGGACTTCTTGTGCGCGGCGAGATCGGCCCCCGCGGGCTTCCCGGTCCGTCCGGGGTCCCCCCAGATGCCGATCAGATCGTCGATCAGCTGGAAGGCGAGCCCGGCCTCCCGCCCGAAGGCGTCCAGCGCCCGGGCCGCCTCCTGCCCGGCCCCCGCGTAGAGCGCGCCGAGGGCGCAGGCGCAGCCCAGCAGCGCCCCGGTCTTGGCGGTCGCCATGGCCAGACACTCGTCGAGGGAGACATCGTGCGGCCCCCGGTCCTCGAAGGCGCAGTCCGACTGCTGCCCGGCGCACAGCTCGATCACACAGTCCGCGAGCCGGGCGGAGGCGGCGGCCGAGGCGGGGTGGCCGTCCTCGGCGAGCAGCCGCATCGCCAGGGCGTGGAGCGCGTCCCCGGTGATGATGGCGTCGGCGGTGCCGAAAACCGTCCAGGCGGTGGGGCGGTGGCGGCGGGTGGGGTCCTCGTCCATGACGTCGTCGTGGAGCAGGGTGAAGTTGTGCACCAGCTCCACGGCGACGGCGGCCCGCACGGCGCGGCCCGGGTCGCCGCCGAGGGCCCTGGTCGCGGCCAGCACCAGCGCCGGACGGATGGACTTGCCGGCGGCTCCGGCGGCCGGGGCGCCATGGGCGTGCTCCCAGCCGAAGTGGTACGCCGCGACCCGGCCGAGCGGGCCGGGCAGTGACGCCACACTGGCGCGCAGCAGCGGGTCGACGGTTTCGCGGGCGTGTTCCAGGAGAGCGAGGGCCTCACGGCCCTCCAGGGCCTCCGACATGGTCACCTGGCTTCTGTCCTTTCCGGGTGGGGTCGTCCGGTGGCGCGGCCGGGGGCGGCGGGCGCCGAGAGACACCCCCGGCCGCGCGTGAGGTGGCCCGCTCCGGCGAGCGGGCCCGGAGCAGCACCTCACCGGTGCCGGCGGCTCAGCTCCAGCGGCTCACCTCGACGTTCTCCAGCACTCCGAGCGCGTCGGGGACCAGCACGGCGGCCGAGTAGTAGGCCGTGACCAGGTAGGAGATGATCGCCTGCTCGTCGATGCCCATGAACCGGACGGAGAGGCTCGGCTCGATCTCGTCCGGGATGCCGGCCTGCTGGAGTCCGACCACGCCCTGGTCGGACTCGCCGGTGCGCATGCAGATGATGGAGGTGGTGCGGGCCTCGGTGACCGGGATCTTGTTGCACGGGAAGATCGGCACTCCGCGCCAGGCCGGCACATGGCTGCCGCCGACATCCACGCTCTCGGGGACGAGCCCGCGCCGGTTGCACTCGCGCCCGAAGGCGGCGATGGCGCGCGGGTGGGCGAGGAAGAGCCGGGAGCCGCGCCGGCGGGAGAGGAGTTCGTCCATGTCGTCGGGGGTGGGAGCGCCGTCGTGCGGCTGGAGGCGCTGGGAGTAGTCGCAGTTGGCGAGGAGCCCGAACTCGCGGTTGTTGACCAGCTCGTCCTCCTGGCGCTCCCGCAGCGCCTCGACGGTGAGCCGCAGCTGCTGCTCGGTCTGGTTCATCGGCTGGTTGTAGAGGTCGGCGACCCTGCTGTGGACCTTCAGCACGGTCTGGGCGACGCTCAGCTCGTACTCCCGGGGAGCGGCCTCGTAGTCGACGAAGGTGTGGGGAACGAACACCTCGCCGACATGGCCGGCGGAGAGGTCGATGGCGGCCTCGCCGTACTTGTTGGTCCGCTGCCGCGGCTGGGCCGCCACCTCGGCCAGATGGGTGCGCAGGGACGCGGCGCGCACCGCGAGGTTCAGCACGTCGTCCCGGGTCAGGACGAGGACCGTGCAGGCGGTGGCGGCGCGGGCGGTGTACTGCCAGGTGGCGTCGGCCGCCAGCAGCGAGCGCTCGCCCAGATAGGCGCCGTCGGCGAGGACGTTGACCACGGCCTCGTCGCCGTAGGGCCCCTCGCCGAGCTGTTCGACCTTGCCGTGGGCGAGCAGCAGGACGCGGTCCTCGGCCGTGCCGGCCTCGGCGAGCAGCTGGCCCGCCGCGTACTCCCGCTGTTCGCAGCGCCCGGCCAGCTCGGTGAGGACGGACTCGTCGCCGAAGTCGCGCAGGGCGGGCAGTTCCCCCAGCTCCGCGGGGACGACCGAAACCCGGCCGCCGGTCTGGACGAAGGTGACGCGCCCGTCGCCGACCGCGTAGGTCAGCCGGCGGTTCACCCGGTAGGTGCCGCCCTGGACCTGGACCCATGGGAGCATCCGCAGCAGCCACCGGGAGGTGATCTCCTGCATCTGCGGGACGGACTTGGTGGTGGTCGCGAGATTCCGCGCGGCAGCGGTGCCGAGGCTCTGCTGCTGTGGCTGCTGCTGCCCGGCGCCCTCGCCGGCAGTGCCAACCGAACCGACCGACATAGAAGTGTCCTCTCGATCATACGTTTGTGCTGTAGGCCATCTGTTCGCCGTCGGCCCACAGGCAGAAGCCTTTCAGCACGGAGAGTCCTGGCACCATTACACAAACGGATGGGACTACTTTCATTCCGGAGTGGGCATAGGGGGCGCGATTACGGGAAACGGCCGACGAGTTGACCGGATCGGATCGCACGCCGTCCGAACGCATGGCCCTGAAGCGGCTATTGGAGTAAAAGCAGTAAATGCACAGTACGGACCGTTCCGTACACACTCCTCGCACTTCAGGGAGCCGGTTTTGTCCTCACCCATGTCCGCGAACCGCTTTCTCGACGTCCTGCGCGACGAGGGGCTGGAGGTCGTCGAGGTCGGCGACTGGCGCACACACAACCGCAACAGCAAGGGACCCTGGGGCCCGGTTCACGGCGTGATGCTCCATCACACCGTGACCAAGGGCACCGCGAACAGCGTCGCGCTCTGCCGCGACGGCCGCAGCGATCTGCCCGGACCGCTCTGCCACGGAGTCATCGCCAAGGACGGCACCGTCCATCTCGTCGGCTACGGCCGCGCCAACCACGCGGGCCTCGGTGACGACGAGGTGCTGCGCGCGGTCATCGCCGAGAAGGGACTTCCCGTCGACAACGAGGCCAACACCGACGGCAACCGCTACTTCTACGGA
This sequence comes from Streptomyces sp. NPDC001985, assembly GCF_040296845.1. Taxonomy (NCBI): domain Bacteria; kingdom Bacillati; phylum Actinomycetota; class Actinomycetes; order Kitasatosporales; family Streptomycetaceae; genus Streptomyces; species Streptomyces sp. NPDC001985. The sequence continues at coordinate 44,406 of NZ_JBEOYB010000050.1, read as the reverse complement.
TTCGAGTGCATCAATCTCGGCAACGGCGCGGACCCCTGGCCGGACGCCCAGCTGGAGGCGATCGAGAAGGCGTCCGCCGCGATCTGCCGGCACCACGGCTGGACCTCGCGCTCGGTGATCGGCCACAAGGAGTGGCAGCCGGGCAAGATCGACCCGCTGGGCTTCACCATGAACTCCATGCGGGAGCGCATCCACGAGCGCCTGAAGTAGACCGGCGGGCCCCGCCGCCCGGCCCCCTCCCGACCCGCCCACCGGCCCCCTCCCGACCCGCCCTCCCGGTATCGCCGCAGGTGGCGCGGGTGACAATGAGGGCATGTCCGCCGAAGCGCTCGACCTCACCGCCGCCCTGCGGCCCCGGCTGCCCTCCCCGGTCCAGCCGGTCGAGGACGAGCGCTTCGCGCGCCGGGGGATACGGCTGCTGCTCAAGCGCGACGATCTGATCCACCCGGATCTCCCGGGCAACAAATGGCGGAAACTCGCGCCCAATCTGCGCGCCGCCGCCGGCCGGCCGCTGCTGACCTTCGGCGGCGCCTACTCCAACCATCTGCGGGCCACGGCCGCGGCCGGCCGGCTGCTCGGCTGCGCCACGACCGGTGTGGTCCGGGGCGACGAGCTGGCCGGCCGCCCGCTCAACCCCTCCCTGGCGCGGTGCGCCGAGGACGGGATGCGGCTGGTCTTCGTGGACCGCTCGACCTACCGGCGCAAGGACGACCCGGCGGTGCTCGCCCGCATCGTGCGCGCGAGCGTGCCGGACGGCTCCGACGTCCAGGTGATCCCCGAGGGCGGCAGCAACGCCCCGGCCGCGCGCGGCTGCGCCGGCCTCGGGCGCGAGCTGGGCCGGAGCGCCGATGTGGTCGCGGTCCCCTGCGGCACCGCGGGGACCCTCGCGGGGCTCGCGGCGGGCCTCCCGCCGGGGGTGCGGGCGCTCGGCTTCCCGGTGCTGCGGGGAGGCTTCCTCGGCGCCGAGACGGAGCGCCTCCAGCGGGAGGCGTTCGGCGGGCGGACCGGCGACTGGTCGCTCGACGAGCGTTTTCATTTCGGTGGATACGCCCGTACATCACCAGAACTCACCCACTTCGCAGAAGAGTTCGAAAAGACCCATGGAGTGGCTCTTGAGCGTGTATATGTAGCCAAAATGCTCTATGGACTGACCGCTCTCGCCGCCGAGGGCGCCTTCGCCCGCGGGACCACCCTCGCGGCCGTCGTCACGGGCTCGCCGACGGCCCCCGCTCAGTCCGCGCCGCTCTCCTCCTCCCGGTAGGCGGCGGCCTCCTCCAGGTCCAGCCTCCGCAGCAGCGTGCGCAGCATCTCGTCGTCGATCCGCCGGGCGTCCCGCAGCCGGACGAAGACCGAGCGCTCGGCCTCGATCATCTCCCCGGCGAGCCGCCGGTAGGTGCCGTCCGCCGATTCCCCGGTGATCTCGTTGACCGCCCCGAGCCGCTCCCAGACGGCGTTGCGGCGGCGCTCCATGACCGTGCGCAGCCGGTCCTGGAGGGGCTCGGGCAGCGCGTTGGCCTCGTCGGTGAGGAGTTCGGCCAGCCGGCGCTCGGCGGCCTCGGAGGCCTCGTTCTGGGCCTGGGCCTCGGCGAGCGTCTCGGCCCGGGTGTCCCGCCGGGGCAGCTTCAGCGCCCGGATCAGCGCGGGCAGGGTCAGCCCCTGCACCACCAGCGTCCCGATCACGGTGGTGAAGGTGAGGAAGAGAATCAGGTTCCGGGCCGGGAAGGGGTCGCCGGACGAGGTGGTCAGCGGAATGGAGAAGGCGATGGCCAGCGAGACCACCCCGCGCATCCCGGCCCACCCCACGATCACCGGAGCCCGCCAGTCCACGCCCGGCTCCCGGGCCCTGATCCGCTTCGAGAGCCGGCGCGGCAGAAAGGTGGCCGGGAAGACCCAGACGTACCGCACCGCCACCACACAGGCGAAGACCCCGACGGCGTACCCCAGGGACTCGCCGACGCCGTAGGCGCCGAGCCCTTCGAGCACATACGGCAGCTGGAGGCCGATGAGCGCGAAGACGGCGGACTCCAGGATGAAGGCGACCATCTTCCACACGGCCTCCTCCTGGAGCCGGGTGGCGAAGTCGACCTGCCAGCGCCGGTGGCCGAGGTAGAGGCCGACGACGACCACGGCGAGCACACCGGAGGCATGGAACTGCTCGGCCGCCGCGTAGGCGACGAAGGGGATCAGCAGCGAGAGGGTGTTCTGGAGCAGCGCCTCCTTCAGATGGGTGCGGAGCCAGTGGATGGGGACCATCAGCAGCAGCCCGACACCGATCCCGCCGAGCGCCGCGAGGGCGAACTCGGCGATCCCCTCGCTCCAGCTCGCGCCCTCCCCGATCGCGGCGGCGACCGCGACCCGGAACGCGGTGATCGCGGTCGCGTCGTTCACCAGGGACTCCCCCTGGAGGATGGTGGTGATCCGGCTCGGCAGCCCCAGCTTCCGGGCGATCGCGGTCGCCGCGACGGCGTCCGGCGGCGCCACGACCGCGCCGAACACCAGCGCGGCGGTCAGCGGCAACTGGGGCACGAGCTGATGAGTGAGCCAGCCGACGGCGACCGTCGCGAAGAGCACGTACCCGACCGAGAGCAGCGCGACGGGCCGGGCGTTGGCCCGCAGATCGAGGTACGAGCTGTCCAGCGCGGCGAGGTGCAGCAGCGGCGGCAGCACCAGCGGCAGCACGATGTGCGGATCGAGCGTGTAGTCGGGCACACCGGGGATGTACGCGGCGACCAGCCCCGCGGTGACCAGGAGCAGCGGGGCGGGTACGGGGGTGCGGCGGGCCGCGCCGGCGATCACGGCGCTGACCGCGATCAGCGCCACCAGGGGCAGTGCGTCCATGCGGTGTACCTCCACCACGGATCGTTGCGGGGTCGCGCGTCACCCCCGGTCAGCACCGGTCACCGGGAGGTGACACCAACGGGAAGGTACGCCCCGCGCGCCGTAATCTGGCCATCATGAGCGAGTGTCCGCACGTAGCAGAGCTGCCCCGGCCGGAGCCGGCTCCCCAGCACGAGACCTGTCCGCACTGCCTGGCCGCCGGCACCCATCCGGTGCAGCTCCGGCTCTGCCTGGTCTGCGGCCATGTGGGGTGCTGCGACTCCTCGCCCCTGCGCCACGCCAGCGCGCACTACGACGAGACCGGGCACCCGGTGATGCGGAGTTACGAGCCGGGGGAGAGCTGGCGGTGGTGCTTCCAGGACAGCGCGCTCGTCTGAGGCGCGGCCGGAGCGCCCCGCGGGCCGCGCGACCGGCCCGGGAGGCGGTTCGGCCGTCCGGCGGGTGGGTACGTCAACCATCCACCACTTCGCCGCAATTGACCCCGCAGACCCCTACCCACTGTATGTGGTTATACGCTTACCATCAGTGACAGCGGCCGTGGGGTGGGGGCTCCGGCGACAGCGCACCATGGATCGCGATAGCGTCGCCGAGCCAGTACCGGCTACGTACGGACTGCGTAGCGACGGCTTCGGGATCTTTCTCCCGAGGCCCGGAAAGAGCATGTGTCACCTTGGAGGTGAGGGTGTCCCAGATCGCAGGCGAGCCCGGGACCCAGGACTTCGTGGAAGTCCGGCTGCCCGCTGCGGGTGCCTATCTGTCGGTGTTGCGGACGGCCACGGCCGGACTCGCGGCACGCTTGGACTTCACCCTTGACGAGATCGAGGATCTGCGGATCGCGGTCGACGAGGCGTGCGCGATCCTGCTCCAGCAGGCGGTTCCCGGCTCCGTCCTCAGCTGTGTCTTCCGGCTCATTGACGACTCGCTGGAGGTCACGGTCTCCGCGCCGACCACCGACGGCCGGGCGCCGGAGCGCGAGACCTTCGCCTGGACGGTCCTGTCCGCGCTGGCGGGCAAGGTGGAGTCCACGGTCGCCGAGGACCGCACGGTCTCCATCAGCCTGTACAAACAGCGCGGCGCGGGACCCGGGCCGGCGTGAACGAGGACGGTCCGGTGCGCAACGAGGACGGTCCGGTGCGGGACGAGCCTCCCTCGGTGCACGGCTTCCCGGAGCAGCACGCCCGGCCGGGCCCGGTGGACAAACCCGCGGAGCCGACGGCCGCGGCGGAGCAGACGCGGGCTGGGGGTACGCCCCCCGGCTCCGCCGCGGGCGCCCCCGCCCAGGCGGAGCCCTCGGGGAAGGCGGGCAGCATGAGCGAGGACGTACACGAGCAGCAGCAGCACCATCCGCAGGACCGCAGCGGGGCACGGGCCCTCTTCGTCGAGCTGCGCGAGCTGCCCGACGGCTCGCCCGAACACGCCGAGCTGCGGAACCGGCTGGTACGGATGCATCTGCCGCTGGTCGAGCATCTGGCGCGCCGGTTCCGCAACCGGGGCGAGCCGCTGGACGACCTCACCCAGGTCGCGACCATCGGGCTGATCAAGTCGGTGGACCGGTTCGACCCGGAGCGCGGTGTCGAGTTCTCGACCTATGCCACCCCGACCGTGGTGGGCGAGATCAAGCGCCACTTCCGGGACAAGGGCTGGGCGGTGCGGGTGCCGCGCCGGCTCCAGGAGCTGCGGCTCTCGCTGACGACGGCGACGGCCGAGCTGTCCCAGCAGCACGGCCGCTCCCCCACGGTGCACGAGCTGGCCGAGCGGCTGGGCATCTCCGAGGAGGAGGTGCTGGAGGGCCTGGAGTCGGCGAACGCGTACTCGACGCTCTCACTGGACGTCCCCGACACCGACGACGAGTCGCCGGCGGTCGCCGACACCCTGGGCGCCGAGGACGAGGCGCTGGAGGGGGTCGAGTACCGGGAGTCGCTCAAGCCGCTGCTGGAGGATCTGCCGCCGCGCGAGAAGCGGATTCTGCTGCTGCGGTTCTTCGGCAATATGACGCAGTCGCAGATCGCGCAGGAGGTCGGCATCTCCCAGATGCACGTCTCCCGGCTGCTCGCCCGCACCCTGGCGCAGCTTCGGGAGAAGCTGCTGGTGGAGGAGTAGACGCCGGCGGGAGCGCGGCGGGCCCGGCCGGTCAGGCGCCCGGGGTGTCCGGGCTCCCGATACCGAGCGCCCGGGTCGTCGCCGGGTTGACGATCAGCGCCAGTCCGGCCACGGCGACGGCCGCGATCAGGATGCCCAGCGGGATCAGCGCCCCCTCGGTGCGCAGCAGCGTCCAGGCCGGGATCAGCGCCATGAGGTGTGTGATCAGCGCGGGGCCCCGGCTCCAGGAGCGCCGCAGCAGCAGCCCGCGCGCGGCGGCCAGCGGGATCGCGCCGAGTGCGATGAGCGTCACTCCGCCCATCTCTGCCTGGGTCGGGCTGTCGGGGCTGCCGAGCACTCCCATGACGAGCAGATAGACGCCGTACACGGCCAGGGCCAGGCCCTCCAGTGCCGAGACCGCCGCCGCGGCGGTCAGACGGGCGGGGCGCGGGGTCGGGTCTTCACTCACCCCGCAAGGGTAGCCGCCGCCGCGCACCCGGGGCTGGGCCGGTCATCGCGGGGTGGGTACGCTGCATCGCATGCGCGCACTTCTCGTGGTCAACCCGGCAGCAACCACCACCAGTGCACGTACCCGTGATGTGCTGATCCACGCCCTCGCCAGCGAGATGAAGCTGGAGGCCGTCACCACCGAGTACCGGGGCCACGGCCGGGACCTCGCCCGGCAGGCGGCGGAGGCCGGCGACATCGACCTCGTCGTCGCCCTCGGCGGCGACGGCACCGTCAACGAGGTCGTCAACGGTCTGCTCCACCACGGCCCCGACCCGGCCCGGCTGCCCCGGCTCGCCGTGGTCCCCGGCGGATCGACCAATGTCTTCGCCCGCGCGCTCGGACTGCCGAACGACGCCGTGGAGGCGACCGGCGCGATCCTGGACGCCCTCAGCGAGCGGAGCGAGCGCACGGTGGGCCTCGGGCTCGCCTCCGGCACCCGGGGCACGGACGACGAGGGCGTGCCGTCCCGCTGGTTCACCTTCTGCGCGGGTGTCGGATTCGACGCCAGTGTGATCGGCCGGGTCGAGCAGCAGCGGGAGCGCGGAAAGCGCTCGACCCACGCGCTCTACGTACGCCAGGTGCTGCGGCAGTTCCTGGACGACCCGCACCGCCGGCAGGGGAAGATCACCCTGGAGCGCCCCGGCGCGGAGCCGGTGACCGATCTGGTGGTCTCCATAGTCGCGAACACCTCGCCGTGGACCTTTCTGGGCAATCGCCCGATGTACGCGTCGCCCAAGGCCTCCTTCGACACGGGGCTCGATGTGCTCGGCCTCTCGAAACTGTCGACTCCGGCGGTGGCCCGGTACGGCACCCAGCTGCTCACCTCCAGCCCCAGCCGGGGACCGCACGGCAAGCACGCGATTACTCTCCATGACCTCTCCGAGTTCACCTTGAATTCAAAGGTTCCGCTGCCTTTTCAGATGGACGGCGACCACCTCGGACTGCGCACGAGCGTGACGTTCACAGGCGTACGCCATGCACTGCGTGTGATTGTGTGAGTGGAAGACCCAAACGGCCTTTATCTCGAACGTACGGACTGGACTCCACCCCATAGAATGACGGCTGTGACCTAGTCGACACCGAGGAATCAAAAAAAACTTCCCGGAAGGGGTTGTATCCGTCGCCGAGGTTTGCGAGTCTCTTCATGGCGATCGGGACGGCCCGCTGCATCATCGGCCCGCAGGTCGCCGGAACCCCTCCCCAAACCCTGGACCACGTCGACGTGAAGTCGATCGGCCCTTCCCTTGTGGGGGGATTCGTGAAAGCGTTCACATTCACAAGCAACCCTGCATGTCACACCAAGGAGAGGTAGCAGCCATGGACTGGCGTCACAACGCCGTTTGCCGCGAGGAAGACCCCGAGCTCTTCTTCCCCATCGGCAACACTGGTCCTGCGCTGCTGCAGATCGAGGAAGCCAAGGCCGTCTGCCGTCGCTGCCCCGTCATGGAGCAGTGCCTGCAGTGGGCGCTTGAGTCCGGCCAGGACTCCGGCGTCTGGGGTGGCCTCAGCGAGGACGAGCGCCGCGCGATGAAGCGCCGTGCCGCTCGCAACCGGGCGCGTAACGCCAGCGCCTGACCGCCACCGCACCGAGCCTGAGCCTCCGGCGGCGCGTACAGCGAGTACGCACTCACCGCCCACGAGTCGCAGCGCGCAGCAGTAACCCACAGCATTCGAGCCCCGGACCGAATTTCCATCGGTCCGGGGCTCGCTGCTGTGCGCCGGCCGGGCCGGGAATTACTTCCGGTCGCGCACCGGAATATCGAGGACGACCCGGGTCCCCCGCTCCGGCGCGGGCGCGGGAAGCATGTCGAATGAGCCGCCCAACTCCCCTTCCACCAGGGTCCGTACGATCTGGAGCCCGAGATTTCCGGCGCGCTGGGCGTCAAAGCCCTCGGGAAGTCCGCGGCCGTCGTCCTGGACCGTGATGAGGAGCCGGGCGGGACCCTGATGGCCGCTGCGGTCCCCGCGTACCGCCGATACCTCCACCGAGCCGCGCTCACCCGCCGGAAAGGCGTGTTCCAGAGCGTTCTGGAGCACTTCGGTGAGAACCATCGACAACGGGGTGGCGACCTCGGCGTCGAGAATGCCGAAGCGGCCGGTGCGGCGGCAGTCGACCTTGCCCGGGGAGATCTCCGCCACCATCGCGATGACCCGGTCGGCGATCTCGTCGAACTCGACCCGCTCGTCGAGATTCTGCGAGAGCGTCTCATGGACGATGGCGATCGAGCCGACGCGCCGCACGGCCTCGTTGAGGGCCTCCCGGCCGCGCACCGAGTCCATCCGGCGGGCCTGGAGCCGCAGCAGGGCCGCGACCGTCTGGAGGTTGTTCTTCACCCGGTGGTGGATCTCCCGGATGGTGGCGTCCTTGGTGATCAACTCACGCTCGCGGCGACGGAGTTCGGTGACGTCGCGCAGCAGGACGAGGGAGCCGATGCGGGTGCCCTTGGGCTTCAGCGGGATGGCGCGCAGCTGGATCACCCCGCCGTTGCCCTCGACCTCCGCCTCGCGCGGCGCGTAGCCGCTGGCGAGTTTGACCATGGCCTCGTCGACCGGGCCCCGGGCGGGGGCGAGATCGGCGGTGACCTGGCCGAGGTGGTGGCCGACGAGGTCGGACGCGAGGCCGAGCCGGTGGTAGGCGGAGAGCGCGTTGGGGCTGGCGTACTGGACGATGCCGTCGGCGTCGAGACGGATGAGCCCGTCGCCGACGCGCGGGGAGGCGTCCATGTCGACCTGCTGGCCCGGGAAGGGGAAGGAGCCGGCGGCGATCATCTGGGCGAGGTCGGAGGCGGACTGGAGATAGGTCAGCTCCAGCCGGGAGGGGGTCCGCACGGTCAGCAGATTCGTGTTGCGCGCGATGACGCCGAGAACCCGGCCCTCACGGCGCACCGGGATGGACTCGACCCGCACGGGGACCTCCTCGCGCCACTCGGGGTCGCCCTCGCGGACGATCCGGCCCTCGTCCAGGGCGGCGTCCAGCAGCGGGCGCCGGCCGCGCGGCACGAGATGGCCGACCATGTCGTCCTGGTAGGAGGTGGGTCCGGTGTTGGGCCGCATCTGGGCCACGGAGACATAGCGGGCCCCGTCGCGGGTGGGGACCCACAGCACCAGATCGGCGAAGGAGAGATCGGAGAGCAGTTGCCACTCCGATACCAGCAGATGGAGCCACTCCAGGTCGGAGTCGCTCAGGGCGGTGTGCTGGCGTACGAGGTCGTTCATGGAGGGCACGTGTGCGAGCGTACCCGCGAGGTGAACCGGAGGCGTCGGGCGGCCGTGCCATGGGGCGGGGGACGGAGTCCGGGGAGCGGTGGCCGGAACCAATCCCGGCCGATCCATGGACATCCGTGAATGGTCTAGTCCACAATGAAGAAGTAGCCAGAACTTCCGCTCTCCCCGCACAGGAGGGTGGAACGAGGCCCCGGCGCTCTCTGCCCTGACTGCGCCCGGTCCTCCCCCACGGCCGCGCGGGACCGCACACCCGCCGGCCGGAGCAACTCCGGGCTGCGGTGCCGGACGGGTTGAGGGTCCCGTCAGGCGCCGCGGCCCGCGGGTTCTTCCGGCCAGGCGCGCATCGCCAGTTCCGCGACCCGCGCCAGCTCCTCCTCCGTCGCCCCGTCGCGGGCCTGGTGCGCCATGCCCTGGAGGACGGCTCCGCTGAACCGGGCCAGCGCCCCGGCATCGGTCCCCCCGGGCAGCACCCCGGCCGCCACATCGGCATCGATCCCGCGCTCGAAATCGGCGAACTGGGCGGCGCGCTGCTCCCGCAGCGCCGTCTCCACGTCGGGGGCCGTGCAGTTGACCGCCGCGCTGACCATCAGACAGCCCCGGGGGTGGCCGGGGTCCGTGAACAGGCCCGCGGCCTCGCGCAGCACCCGGGCGACCGCCGCCCGGGCGGTCGGCTCCTCGGCCAGGGCCCGGGTCGCGTAGGAGCCGTAGCCGGCCGCGTAGACCTCCACGACCTCGGCGAAGAGGGCTCTCTTGTCGCCGAAGGCGGCGTAGAGGCTGGGGGCCCCGATCCCCATCACCCGGGTGAGATCGGCGATCGAGGTCGTCTCGTATCCGTGCTCCCAGAAGGTCAGCATCGCCTGGTGGAGCGCCGTGTCGCGGTCGAAGGACCGGGGCCGGCCGCGCTGTTTCGTCGCCATGACCTCATTCTATAGCGGCCATTAAAGAATCTGGTACGGTCCTTTCTGTAGCGACCGCTAGAGAAGAGGGGGCGCGGCGATGAGCACGCGCGGAACAACGTCCGACGGACGGCTTTCGGGGAAGACGGCGCTGGTCACCGGGGGCAGCCGGGGCATCGGACGGGGCATAGCCGAGCGACTGGGGCGGGACGGGGCACGGGTCGCCGTGCACTACGGCGGCAACGAGGCCGCCGCGAAGGAGACCGTGGCCGCCATCGAGGCGGCGGGCGGCTCGGCCTTCGCGCTGGGCCAGGAGCTGGGGATCGAGGGGGACGCGGCGGCGCTCTGGGCCGAGTACGACCGGCTCACCGGGTCGGCGGGCGTCGACATCGTGATCAACAACGCGGGGATCGCCAAGCCGGACCCCTTCACGGAGATCTCCGAGCAGACCTACGACCGGTACTTCGCCGTCAACACCAAGGCGCCGTTCTTCGTGGTCAGGGAGGGGCTGTCCCGGCTGCGGGACGGGGGCCGGGTCATCAACATCTCCTCCGGCCTGGCCCGGGTGGGGCAGATGCCGGAGATGATCGCCTATGCGATGACCAAGGCCGCCCTGGACGCCTTCAGCCTGAATCTCTCCAAGGTGCTCGGCCCGCGCGGCATCACCGTCAACTCGCTGGCCCCCGGGGTCATCGACACCGATATGAACGCCTGGCTCCACGACAGCGACGAGATCTGGGCGGGCGAGGCGGCGCGGGCGGCACTCGGCCGGGTGGGCACCGCCGGGGACATCGCGGACGCGGTCGCCTTCCTCGCGTCCGACGACGGCCGCTGGGTCACCGGCGCCTGGCTGGATGTCTCCGGCGGGACCATGCCGTAGACGGCGGACGGCCTCAGTGGGTCTCGGTCACCTTGGCCAGGGCCCTCGGGGCGTCCGGGTCCTGGCCCCGGGCGATGGCCACCTCATGGGCCAGCAGTTGCAGCGGCAGGATCTCCAGGACCGGCTGGAGCTCCTCCGGGACCCCCGCGGTCGGCAGCACGAAGCCCGCCGACGCCGCCTCGACGGGTGCGGCGGGGCCGACCACCACCAGATCCGCCCCCCGGCCGCGCAGCCGGTCCAGGACCGGCTGGAGGGCCTCGCCGCCCCGGCCGTCGGGGACGACCGCGATCACCGGTGAGATGTTGTCCACCATCGCCAGCGGTCCGTGCAGCAGATCGGCGCCGGAGTACGACAGGGCCGGGATGTAGCTCGTCTCCATGAGCTTCAGCGCCGCCTCCTTGGCCGTGGGATAGCCGTACCCCCGTGAGGTGATCACCATCCGCTCGGCGAACCGGTAGCGCGACGCCAGCCGGCGCACCTCGTCCTGCCGGTCCAGAACCCGGCCCGCCAGCTCCGGCAGCGCCCCGGCCGCCGAGCCGTCCTCACCGCGCAGCCCCTCCACGAGGAGGTAGAGCGCCAGCAGCGACGCCGTGTAGGTCTTGGTCGCCGGGAGCGCCTTCTCGGCGCCGGCCAGGATGTCGATGTGGAACTCGGCGACCGCCGCCAGCGGGGAGTCCGGGTTGTTGGTGACCGCGAGGGTGACGGCGCCCGCCCCGCGCGCCGCCCGGGTGGAGGCGACCAGGTCCGGTGAGCCGCCCGACTGGCTGACGACCACCACCAGCACATCCCGCAGATCGGGGCGGGCGCCGTAGGCCGTCGTGGTGGACATGGAGGTCAGTCCGCACGGCAGGCCGAGCCGGATCTCCAGCAGATACTTCGCGTACAGCGCCGCGTTGTCGGAGGAGCCGCGCGCGGTCAGCAGGACGAAGCGCGGCCGGCGCTCCGCGATCAGACCGGCCACCTCATGGATGCGCGGCGCACCCCGGTCCAGGACGCGCCGCAGCACCACGGGCTGTTCCAGCATCTCGCCGGCCATGATCCGGCCCGGGCGCTCGCTCTCTTCGGCCGAGTGCGTGGCGGACATCGTGGGTGCCTCCAACTGGCCTGCCATGTGCCGGGGGGCGGGGCCTCTCGGCACCCGCCCCCCAGTACGTCCGGTCCGCGCCGGTCAGGCTCCGGCGCCCTGGCCGGTGATGACCTCCGCGGCGGCCCGCCCGCAGACACGGGCGGCACCGTGGGTCGCGATGTGGAGCGCGCCCTTGGGCTGCGCCCGGTTCACACCCATCTCGACCACGACCGTCCCCGGCCGGGCCTCGATCAGCGCGTCCAGCGCCGCCGCCATCCACGCGTGCCGGTGCACATCACGTACCACTGCGACGATCCTACGGTCTGCGGCGCTGCCCAGCACCTTGCTCACCAGGGCCGATACCTCGCCCTCCGGCTCGCCGTAGGTGTCGGCCACGGTCCCCGGCAGCAGTTTCGCCAGCTCCGGCGCGACACCCCACGGGGTCTCGTCGCCGACGGCGATATTGGCCTCCGGGGCGAACGAGGCGACATACGGGGTGCCGGTGACCGGGGTGTACGGGAGTTCACCCGCGGTGACCCGGATCGCGCGGCGCGCGGCGACCAGACCGACATCGGAGCCCTGTCCCGGGCCCTGCTCGGCCACGGCGGCCCTGGCACGGCGGGTCCAGTCGGCGAGGGCGCGCACCCGCGCCGCCGCGTCGGCCAGCCGCTCCTCGGGGAGGTCCCCGCCGCGGACCGCGGTGACCAGCGCGTCGCGCAGGCTGAGCACGGTCTGCTCGTCGGCGAGCCCGCCACCGACGCAGATCGCGTCGATACCGGCGGCGATGGCGAGGACGGAGCCGCGCTCGATGCCGTAGGTCGAGGCGATGGCCTGCATCTCGATGCCATCGGTGATGATCAGACCGCCGAAGCCCAGCTCCTCGCGGAGCAGACCGTTGAGGATCTGCGGGCTCAGCGTCGCCGGGCGGTCCCGGTCGAGCGCGGGGAGCAGGATGTGCGCGCTCATCACCGCTTTCGGCCCGGCCGCGACGGCCTCGCGGAAGGGCAGCAGATCACGGGCGTGCAGGGTGTCGAGCCCCACATCGATCCGCGGCATGGCGTGGTGCGAGTCCACATTGGTGTCGCCGTGCCCGGGGAAGTGCTTGATGCAGGCCGCGACGCCGGCGGACTGCATGCCCTCGACGTACGCGATGGTGTGCCGGGCGACGAGCCGGGCGTCCGCGCCGAACGACCGCACGCCGATGACCGGGTTGTCCGGGTTGGCGTTGACGTCGGCGGAGGGCGCCCAGTTGAGGTCGACCCCGCACTCGGCGAGCCGGCGGCCCAGCTCACGGGCGACCTCGCGGGTGAGAACGGTGTCGTCCACCGTGCCCAGCGCGTAGTTGCCCGGGAAGGACGAGCCGTCGCGCACCTCCAGACGGGTGACGTCGCCGCCCTCCTCGTCGATGGCGACCAGGACATCGTCCCGCTCGGCCCGCAGCTGCGCGTTGAGCGCGGTCAGCTGCTCGGGGGTGACGATGTTCCGGCCGAAGAGCCCGACGGCGGAGAGTCCTTCGCCGATCTGCCGCAGCAGCCAGTCGGGGGCGGTGGTACCGACGAAACCCGGCTGGAGGACGGTCAGGGCGTCACGGGTGAGGGTGTCCGAGGACCCACGTACGACGGTGGTCATAGCGGTCGGTTATCCCTTCACTGCGCCGGAGGTGAGACCCGTGGCCATCTTCTTCTGGATGAACATGAAGAAGATGACGACCGGGATCGCGATCATGGTCGACGCCGCCATCAGCGCGCCGTAGTCGACGCCCCGGGAGGTGGTGAAGTTCGTCAGCCAGACGTTCAGCGTGAACTTGTCGTTGTCCTGGAGGACGATGTACGCGAGCAGGTACTCGTTCCAGGCGTTGATCAGCGAGTAGATGGACGCGGCGGCGAGGCCGGGCGCGAGGAGCGGGAAGATGATCCGCCAGAAGGCGCCCATCTGGGTGCACCCGTCCACCATCGCGGACTCCTCCAGCTCCTTCGGGATGTTGATCACGAAGCCGCGGATCATCCAGGTCGCGAAGGGGAGCGTGGAGACGAGGTAGATGACGATGACGCCCCAGTACTCGTTCAGCGCGCCGAAGTCGTTGAGCTGGAGGTAGATCGGGATCAGCATCGCGGTCGGCGGCAGCAGCTGCACCAGGATGAGCACGACCATGAAGACCCGGCGCCCATAGAAACGGAAGCGGCCGATCGCGTAGGCGGCGACGGTGGCCATGACCATGGCGCCGACCACGGCGGTGAGGCTGACGATCAGGCTGGACTTGATCGCGGTGCCGAAGTTCTCGTAGCTGACGGCGCGGGAGAAGTTGTCGAAGGTGATCGACGACGGCCAGAGCGTCTGGTCGTAGCTGCGGATCTCCCGGTTGGGCCGCAGGGAGCTGACGACGAGCCAGTACACCGGGAAGATCATGACCAGGAAGGTCAGGACCCCGACGGCGTTGTAGACGTGGCGGCTCTTCTTCTTACGGTCCTTCGCCTTCTGCTTCTTGCCGGCGGCGGGGACGGACTTCACGGTGTTCACGGGCGTATCGGTCTTCGGCGCGGAGGCGGTGGCGCTCAATCGACCTCTCCGATCTTGAGCAGCTGACGCAGGTAGTACACGGCGACACCGGACAGCAGCAGCACGGTGATCAGGGAGATGGCCGCGCCCTGGCTGAAGGAGTTGGACTCGAAGGCCTTGTTGAAGGCGTAGAGGCCGATGACCTCGTACTCGGGCTCCGGCTTGCCGCCGCGCATCAGCCAGACTTGGCCGAGGACATTGAAGTCCCAGATCACCGACAGTGTGGCGACCATCTGGAAGACCGGCTTGATGACCGGGAAGGTCACATAGCGGAAGTTGCCGAACGCGTTGACGCCGTCGATCGCGGCGGCTTCCTCCAGCTCCTTGGGGACCTGGGTGAGGGCCGCGTACAGCGTGATCGAGACGAAGGGGATGGCGCCCCAGACGACGACCGCGCCGATGATGAGGAAGCCCTGCTTGTAGTCCAGCCACCAGTTGTGGCCCTGGAAGTCCAGACCCAGGTACTTGGTCAGGACCATGTTCATGACGCCGTAGTCGGAGTCGGAGAACCAGCGGAAGATCGAGGAGGCGACCATCACCGGGATCGACCAGGCGGCGATCAGGGCGGCGGTCAGCGACAGCCGCGCCCAGGTCGACATGCGCTGCATCATCAGCGCGACACCCAGACCGATGACCAGCGTGGTGACCACGCACACGACCATGAAGATCACGGTCAGAACGACCGAGTCCCAGAAGGCCGAGTCGCCGAAGATGTTGGTGAACTGCTCGAAGCCCACCCAGGGGGCCGGCTCACCCGTCCACAGCTCTTTGCGGCCCACGTCCTGGAAGGACATGATCGTCGTCTTGATCAGCGGCCAGATGAAGACCGCGAGAACCGCGACGACGGTGGGGAGGATCAGCAGATAGGGGAGAGCCGCACCCTTGCGCTTCGGCCGCTTCCCACCCCCCGACAACTTGGGTTCATGGACACCATCCGGCCGTCTGGCGGCCGTGGCCGTGTCGGAGCCTTGGGGGTCCGGTCCCCCGGGGGTCTTGAGCTCGGCGGCACTCATCGTGCGTGGCCTTCCGTTCGGACTGTTCGCCTGAGGGCGGAGGGACGGGCCGGCGCGTGAACGCCGGCCCGTCACCCCCGCGGGGAGATCAGAGGGTCAGGACCGCTGGGGTCAGGACGCCTCGTTGATCAGCTTGTTGATCTCCTCGTCGGCCTTCTTCGTGGCATCGGCGACCGACGTCCCCCGGATGATCTCGAGCAGCATCTGCTCCAGGATCTCCTTCTTCTCGATCGCGGCCCAGCCCGGGGCGATCGGAGTGAACCAGGCGTCCGGAACGGCGTTGGCGACCGCGGCGGTCTCCGGCTTCGCCTTCAGCGGCTCCAGCTGCTTGGTGTTGTTCGGAAGGATGTTCTTGGTGGTGAGGGCTTCCTGGTTCTTCTCGTTCGTGTAGATCGAGATCCACTCTTCGCCCAGGTCCTGCTGCTTGGACTTCGAGATGACACCGAGGTCCGAACCACCGATGAAGGACGGGAGCGCCTTGCCGTCGGGGCCCGGCATGCCGGCGACGTCGATCTTGCCCTTCAGCTCCTTGTTGCCACTGCCCTCGGAGTCGACGACGCTGCCGGCCTCCCAGCCGTTGCCGTAGAGAAGAGCGGTCTTCTCGTTGGCCATGACGTTGGCGTGGTCCTGCTCGTCCTTGGTCTTGTCAGCCTTGTTGTACTTCTTGACCAGGTTGACGTAGTGCTCGATGCCCTTCTGGGCCTCGGGGGTGGAGAGCTGGGACTCCCACTTCTTCGAGCCCTCGTCGTACTTGGCGATCTGGCCGCCGTACGCGGCGACGTAGGACATCGCGGCGTACCAGTACTTGCCCGGGAGGTAGAGCGGGGAGTAGGCCTTGTCCTTGCCGTACTTCGTCTGGAGCTTGTCCAGGGCCTTGGTCAGCTCGGCCTCGGTCGCGGGCAGCTTGTCGACGCCCGCGCCCTCCTTGAACATCTCCTTGTTGTAGATCGCGACGCGCGCACCGGCGTAGTAGGGCACACAGTAGAGCTTGCCCTCGTAGGTGCAGGTGTCCTTCAGACCCTTGATCCAGGTGTCCGAGTTCTGGTACTTGCTCTCGTCGATCTCGGCGAGGGCGTCGTTGAGGATGTACGTCATGGTCTCGGTGTTGCCGAGCTCGACCACATCCGGGAAGGAGTCACCGGAGAGAGCGGCGTCGAGCTTGCGGGTCTTGTCGGCCCACAGCTGGTACTGGACCTTGACGTTGACCTTCGGGTACTTCTTCTTGAACTCGTCGTTCGCCGCCTTGACGACCTCGGGCCAGGTCGACTGCGCGTCGTTCATGAGCCAGACGGTGAGATTACCGGTCCGGTCCTTGGGGTCCTTGGCCTTGTCGTCACTGTCCGAGCCACAGGCCGCGACCGAAACCATCATTGCCGCCACGCCAACGGCGGATATGAGCTTGCGCTTCACGACACCCTCCTCAGGGATGCAGATTTCCCCCCACCGCCCGGGAGTCGCACAACACGCAGAGACAGCGCTTTTCGGTCTGCCCGTGGGGCTGGGACCTGGTCTTTAATGGTTTAGACCAGTACCCGGAGCTTGGCCTAGACCTTTAGGGGTGTCAAGGGTGTATAAGAAGGGCAGTCGCGTCCGTTATAGGACCGACACCTGAGGGAGGGCGACGACCCGTGACCGGACCGTGCCACCATGTGAGCCGCTACAGACGGAGGAGCCGGTGACGGCAGCAACGCAGGAGTCGGGAAGGCGGGGCATGACCACGGACGGGGTGGGTACGGAGACCGAGGGCGGACCTCAGACACGTACCGCGCGGGTACCCAAGTACTACCGGCTCAAGCGCCACCTTCTGGACATGACAGAGACTATGCCGCCCGGGACACCCGTGCCCCCCGAACGCACACTTGCGGCCGAATTCGACACCTCGCGGACCACGGTACGCCAGGCGCTCCAGGAGCTGGTGGTCGAGGGGCGGCTGGAACGCATCCAGGGCAAGGGCACCTTCGTGGCCAAGCCGAAGGTGTCCCAGGCGCTCCAACTGACCTCGTACACCGAGGACATGCGCGCCCAGGGGCTGGAACCGACGTCTCAGCTGCTGGACATCGGGTATGTGACGGCGGATGACACCCTGGCGGGGCTGCTGGACATCACCACCGGGGGGAGGGTGTTGCGGATCGAGCGGCTGCGGCTCGCCAGCGGGGAGCCGATGGCGATCGAGACAACGCATCTTTCGGCCAAACGCTTTCCGGCGCTGCGGCGGAGCCTGGTGAAGTACACCTCGCTGTACACGGCTCTCGCGGAGGTCTACGGGATTCATCTCGCGGAGGCGGAGGAGACCATCGAGACGTCGCTGGCGACGCCGCGCGAGGCGGGGTTGCTGGGGACGGATGTGGGGTTGCCGATGCTGATGCTGTCGCGGCATTCGCTGGATGCGGAGGGGGAGCCGGTGGAGTGGGTGCGGTCGGTGTACCGGGGTGACCGGTACAAGTTCGTCGCCCGCCTGAAGCGCCCCACTCCCTGACCGCTCCTCCCTGGCCGGCCCCGCGCCGCGGCCCCCTCTCCGGGCCCACCGACGCGGGGCCGTCGCCATGCCCCGCCGGGCACCCCGGGCACCCCGGGCACCCCGGCCCGGCCGGGGGCGCCTCCCAGAGGGAGCTCCGGGGGAGTTTGAGGACGGACCCTGTGCCACAGGTAACCCGAGCAATCTCAGCCCGTCCGGGGGCGCCTCCCAGAGGCAGCTCCGGGGGAGTTTGAGGACGGACCCCGCGCCACAGGACCCCGCATCCCGCGGGCCACGGTCGGGGGCCAGCCCCCGAACCCCCGCGCCTCAAACGCCGGCGGGGCTGGAATTCGTGCCTCGGCTCACCGGCGAGGCTGAGCGGGCATGCCTCCACTCACCGGTGGCGCCGAGTGGCCACGCCTCCGCTCCCCGAAGAGGACATCCCGGCCCACCCGGGCAACCCGGCCCGTCCGGGGGGAGCACCTCCCAGAGGCGGCTCCGGGGGAGATTGCGGACGGACCCCGCGCCACGGGCAGCCCGAGCCGACCCAGCCCGCCGCCCCGCGCCACGGGCAGCCCGAGCACACTCAGCCCCACCCCCGCCTGACGACAGCCCCCGGAGCCGCACCCCTCGCAGGGGGTCGGGAAGGGGCTCGCAGGCTCTCCGGAGGGGCTCGGCAGCCCCTCCGGAGGTGACCTTGTGTAGAGGGCTCAACACCCCCGCGACACAACATCTGGGGGGTACCACCACCCCCCGCCCCCACATGTATGCTCATCTCGCTGTCGTCGCAGAGGAATCCGGTGCGAATCCGGAACTGTCCCGCAACGGTGTGCTGTGGTGCCCTTTGTCGCACCACGCGAGTCCGGGCGTCTGCCGGCAGCGCACCCGGCTCGACCGACCCGGGTGCCGAGACGTCCGGGCCTCGCGGTTGGGTCGGCGGACGCCGTGCGGAGTGCTGCCCGGAACCGGGTACGCGCGCCCTGCGGCGTGCCCTCCCGCCCGCCGGCCCGTGAGCCGAGCGAGGGAGAGCACCACGTGACCATCGCGCCAGCCGATCCGGCTTCAGGCACCTCCGAGCAGGTGTCCGGACAGCTTCCCGGACGGGTCCCCGGACCCGTCTCCGGGCAGCCCGGGGACGGACCCGGGACCGCACTGCTGCGGACCCTCACCGACCTCACCGCCGATCTGCCGGACACCGACCCGGGCAAGGTCGCCGCCGCCGCGCTGCGCGGCCGGCACGCCGGGTCGGACGCGGCGGAACTCCGGGGGCTGGCCACCGACGCCGCCGCGGGGCTCATCTCCGAGGACCCGGCCTACTCCCGGCTCGCCGCCCGGCTCCTCACCCGCGCCATCGCGGACGAGGCGGCCGGCCAGGGCTCGGTCTCCTTCTCCGCCTCGGTCGCCGTCGGCCACACCGAGGGCCTGATCGCCGACCGGACCGCCGCTTTCGTCACGCTCCACTCCGCCCGCCTGGACGAGCTGATCGACCCGGACGCCGATGACCGCTTCGGCTACTTCGGACTGCGCACCCTCTACAGCCGCTATCTGCTGCGCCACCCCATCACCCGTCAGGTGATCGAGACCCCGCAGCACTTCATGCTCCGGGTCGCCTGCGGGCTCGCCGAGGACGAGTCGGCGCGCGCGCTGGACGAGGTCGCCGCCCTCTACCGGCTGATGAGCCGGCTCGACTACCTCCCCTCCTCCCCCACCCTCTTCAACTCGGGCACCCGCCACCCGCAGATGTCCTCCTGCTATCTGCTGGACTCCCCGCAGGACGAGCTGGACTCCATCTACGGCCGCTACCACCAGGTCGCCCGGCTCTCCAAGCACGCCGGCGGCATCGGGCTCTCGTACTCCCGCATCCGGGCCCGGGGCTCGCTGATCCGCGGCACCAACGGGCACTCCAACGGCATCGTGCCGTTCCTCAAGACCCTGGACGCCTCGGTCGCGGCGGTGAACCAGGGCGGCCGGCGCAAGGGCGCCGCCGCCGTCTATCTGGAGACCTGGCACGCGGACATCGAGGAGTTCCTGGAGCTGCGCGACAACACCGGCGAGGACGCCCGGCGCACCCACAACCTCAACCTCGCGCACTGGATTCCGGACGAGTTCATGCGCCGGGTCGACGCCGACACCGCGTGGTCGCTGTTCTCCCCCTCGGACGTGCCCGAGCTGGTGGATCTGTGGGGCGACGAGTTCGACGCCGCCTACCGCAAGGCCGAGGCGTCGGGCCTGGCCCGCAAGACGATGCCCGCGCGCGAGCTGTACGGCCGGATGATGCGTACCCTCGCCCAGACCGGCAACGGCTGGATGACCTTCAAGGACGCCTCCAACCGCACCGCCAACCAGACCGCCCTGCCGGGCCACACGGTCCACTCCTCCAATCTCTGCACCGAGATCCTGGAGGTCACCGACGACGGCGAGACCGCCGTCTGCAACCTGGGCTCGGTCAACCTGGGCGCCTTCGTCTCCGGCGGCGACATCGACTGGGAGCGGCTGGACGAGACCGTCCGTACCGCCGTGACCTTCCTCGACCGGGTCGTGGACATCAACTTCTACCCGACCGAGCAGGCCGGGCGCTCCAACACCAGGTGGCGCCCGGTGGGCCTGGGCGCCATGGGCCTCCAGGACGTCTTCTTCCAGCTGAAGCTGCCCTTCGACTCCCCCGAGGCCCGCGCGCTCTCCACCCGGATCGCCGAGCGGATCATGCTCGCCGCCTATGAGGCCTCCGCCGGCCTCGCCGAGCGCAACGGACCGCTGCCCGCCTGGGAGAAGACCCGGACCGCGCGCGGAGTGCTCCACCCGGACCACTACGGTGTCGAGCTGAACTGGCCGGAGCGCTGGGCCGCGCTGCGCGAGCGCATCGCCACCACCGGGATGCGCAACTCCCTGCTGCTGGCGATCGCCCCGACCGCCACCATCGCCTCCATCGCGGGTGTGTACGAGTGCATCGAGCCGCAGGTCTCCAACCTCTTCAAGCGCGAGACGCTCTCCGGTGAGTTCCTCCAGGTCAACTCCTATCTGGTGCAGGAGCTGAAGCGGCTCGGCGTCTGGGACGCCCAGACCCGGGAGGCGCTGCGCGAGGCCAATGGATCGGTCCAGGGCTTCACCTGGGTCCCCGCCGAGGTGCGCGAGCTGTACCGCACGGCGTGGGAGATCCCGCAGCGCGGACTGATCGACATGGCCGCCGCCCGCACCCCGTTCCTGGACCAGTCGCAGTCGCTGAACCTGTTCCTGGAGACGCCGACCATCGGCAAGCTCAGCTCGATGTACGCGTACGCCTGGAAGCAGGGCCTGAAGACCACGTACTACCTGCGCTCCCGCCCGGCGACCCGGATCGCCCGTGCCGCGTCCGGCAACGCTCCCGCCGCCGCCCCCGTACCCGTACCGGTGCAGGCCACCCCCGAAGAGGCGGTCGCCTGCTCCCTGGAGAACCCCGAGTCCTGCGAGGCCTGCCAGTAATGTCCACTCCGTCCGAGACCAAGAACCTGCTCGACCCGGGCTTCGAACTCACCCTGCGCCCGATGCGCTACCCGGACTTCTACGAGCGCTACCGGGACGCGATCAAGAACACCTGGACGGTGGAGGAGGTCGACCTCCACTCCGACGTCGCCGACCTCGCCAAGCTCACCCCCGGCGAGCAGCATCTGATCGGCCGGCTGGTGGCCTTCTTCGCCACCGGTGACTCGATCGTCGCCAACAATCTGGTGCTGACGCTCTACAAGCACATCAACTCCCCCGAGGCGCGGCTCTACCTCAGCCGTCAGCTCTTCGAGGAGGCCGTGCACGTCCAGTTCTATCTGACGCTGCTCGACACCTATCTCCCCGACCCGGAGGACCGCACGGCGGCGTTCGCGGCGGTCGAGAACATCCCCTCGATCCGCGAGAAGGCGCAGTTCTGCTTCACGTGGATGGACTCGGTCGAGAAGCTGGACCGGCTGGAGTCCCACTCCGACCGGCGCCGCTTCCTGCTGAATCTGATCTGCTTCGCCGCCTGCATCGAGGGGCTGTTCTTCTACGGCGCCTTCGCCTATGTGTACTGGTTCCGCTCGCGCGGGCTGCTGCACGGTCTGGCCACCGGCACCAACTGGGTGTTCCGGGACGAGACCATGCACATGAACTTCGCCTTCGAGGTCGTGGACACGGTCCGCAAGGAGCAGCCGGAGCTGTTCGACGACGAGCTCCAGCGACAGGTCACCGACATGCTGGCGGAGGCCGTGGAGGCCGAGCTGCAGTTCGGCCGCGATCTCTGCGGCGACGGTCTGCCGGGCATGAACACCGAGTCCATGCGCGAGTACCTCCAGTGCGTCGCGGACCAGCGGCTGACCCGGCTGGGCTTCGCCCCGGTGTACGGCTCGGAGAACCCGTTCTCGTTCATGGAGCTCCAGGGTGTCCAGGAGCTGACGAACTTCTTCGAGCGGCGCCCGTCCGCGTACCAGGTCGCGGTCGAGGGCTCCGTCGACCTCGGCGAGGACTTCTGAGCCGGCGGCGCCATCGACGACAGGGCCCGCCCACCGGATGGTGGGCGGGCCCTGTCGCGTACCGGCGGCCGGGTCAGTCGTTCGGGACGACGGGGTAGCGGGGGGTGCCCTCCGCCATCTGCCGCAGGGCGTCCTTGCGGTCGCGCTTGGAGAGCCGGTCGATGTACAGATAGCCGTACAGGTGGTCGGTCTCGTGCTGGAGGCAGCGGGCGAAGTAGCCGCTGCCGCGCAGCTTGACCGGGTTGCCGTGCAGGTCCTGGCCGCGCACCACCGCGTAGTCGGGGCGGGCCAGCTCGGCGTAGGCGGTGGGCACGGAGAGGCAGCCCTCGTTGGAGTCGTCGAGCACCCGGCGCTCGGGCGGCAGCTCCTCCAGGACCGGATTGCAGATGTATCCGGTGTGGCGGACGCCGTCGTCGTCCGGGCAGTCGTAGACGAAGACCTTCAGATCGACGCCGATCTGGTTGGCGGCCAGGCCCACGCCCTCCGCCGTCCGCTGGCTGGCGAACATGTCATCGATCAGCGAGGCGAGCGCACCGTCGAAGGCGGTGACGTCCTGGCACTCCTTGTGGAGCACCGGGTTGCCGACGACCGTGATCGGGCGCGAGGTGCCGCGCTCCCGGTGGGCGAGCTCGCGTGCCTCGCAGTCCTCCGTGTCGACGAGAAAACCCTCGTCGTCCACGGCGGAACCCTCATTGACCTGCTGGTCCGTCTCCTGCTGCGACGCCATGTCAGCCGTACGCCTTCCTGGGTGCTCGGTGACTGCCCGGCGGGGGTCACCCTGTGTCCGTACAGCCTACGGGCAGGGTTCAGCAGACTTCCTCGAGATCCCGCCACTCCCGGGAATCCGGGCTGTCCGCGACCCAGCCGTCGAGCAGCCCGCGGACCAGGCCGGCGGGGGCCGCGATACCGCACTCGCGCTCGGGGGACCACAGCTCCCCCGCGGTGCGGTGGCCCAGCGGCCCGGGGTGGCCCGGTTCGCTGTGGTCGTGGGGGTCGAGGTGCTCGCCCTCGCCCTCGGCGCTGGGCATCCGGCTCTCGGAGCAGGAGCGGCAGAGCAGCCGCACCGAGGACGACCAGTCCTCGGCGGCGAATCCGGCGTCGGAGGCGAGCTGCTCCAGCGCGTCCCGGTCGGCCTCGGAGGCGGCTTCCAGCAGCACCACCCAGGTGGGGACGGGTGAGGGAGCCCACAGCTCGATCTCGTCGAAGACCGGGAAGGCGGGGCCGGCCGCGGTGGTGCGCTCCCCGTTGGGCACGCCGTCGTGGAGGACGACCTCGCCCCAGCGGCGGCCCGAGGACGGCAGCGGGATCGACAGCACCTCGATCCGGGCCGGGTCGAGCCGCCGGCCCCACACCACCTCGGCCTCGCCCTCGGGCGAGAGCCGGACGGCGGCGCTGCCGAGGTCCATCTCCAGGGGTTCGCCGCCCGGTCCCGCGCCGACGCCACCGCTGCGGGTGGGCACCCCGGGGACCTTGAGGCCGTACGCCTGCCAGGCGCGGCGGGCCAGCGGCCAGTCCTGGAGGGCGGTGGCGGCGATCCCGACGTTCCACCAGTCGGGGGCGCCGGCCTCCTTGTCCAGCAGGGCCACGGCGCGCAGCCCGGCGGCCCTCGCCTGCTCCCAGTCGTGCCGGAATTTGTGCAGCAGGGCCAGATTGAACCAGGACTCGGAGAGCCAGGGCTCAAGGTCGGCCGCCCGTGTCAGCAGCGCTCCCGCGTCCTCGTACCGGCCGTCGCCGATCAGCGTGAACGCGCGGTCGGTGGCCTGCCGCCACGAGGCGGAGGGCCGATGCCGTACCTTCCCGAAGATCCTCACGATTCCCGCCTGCCGGTCGTTCGGGTCACTTTCCCGGACGCTGTTGGTGTGTTTCCCCGTACTGCTTCGTCACTGCTTCGTGTGTCTGCTTGACGCTGGTCGTCTGTCCTCTTTCGCATCCAACCATGCCCGGCTGAGGGCTGGCTCATTACCCATGGGTTACCCCGGTGGAACCGGGGTCAGACCCGAGCGTTCAGCCGGGGTGCGCGGCGACCGGGCCGCCGCCGCGGCCCAGCACCCGGGCGAGCGACTCGACCACCTCGGGGTGGTAGTCGCGCCCGGTGCCGAGCCGCAGCCGCTCCAGTGCGCCGAGCGGGCTGTGCGCTCCCTCCGCGCCTCCCCGCGTCAGGTCGTCGTATGCGTTGACGGCGCGGACGATCCGGGCGGGCAGCGGCTGATCACGGTAGGGGTCGGCCTGCCGCTCCACCACGACGGCGACCTCGGCGGGCACCCCGGTCTGCCGGACGACGGCCCCGCCCAGCAGCGCGATCCTGCGCTGCCGGGCGGTGGGCAGCAGTGCCGTGGCGCCGTCGGGCACGGGGTCCACCAGCGAGAGCTGGCCGATGTCGTGCATCAGCGCGGCGTACTCCAGCACGGTCAGATGGCTGCCGGACAGCCCCATCTCCCGGCCGACGGCGCAGCTGAGCGCGGCGACCCTGCGGGCGTGTCCTGGCGGGGTGTAGCCGGCGATCTCGGTGGCGCGGGCGAGCGAGGCGATGGTCTGCCGGTAGGTGATCCGTACCGCCTCGTACCGCCGGAAGGAGAGCTGGGTGAGGAGCAGCGGCACACAGAAGACGGGCAGTGCCCAGAGCCCCGCGACGGCGACGGCGAGCGCGATGACCGCGCCGCTGGCGCAGACGGCGGAGCCGATGCCGAGGAGCGCGCGCAGTTCCTCGCGGAGCAGCGGGCCGTACGGGAAGCCGGTGCGGGCGCGGAGCATCAGCGCGGCGAGCAGCGCGTCGCACAGGGCCGTGAGCAGCAGCAGGACCAGCAGGAGCAGGGCGTAGGAGGCGCCGTGCGCCCAGTGGCCGAGTCCGCCGGAGTTGTAGAGCGGCTGGAAGCAGACGGCGGCGACGGTGACGCTCAGTACCCGTCGGGAGACATGGTCGAGGGCGGGCCCCGGCCGGTGGGCCAGCTGCGGTACGGCGCCGGTGAGCGCCCCCGCGACGACGACGGCGACGACCTGGAGCACGCCGTGGCTGGTCATGCGGCCCGCGCACTCGCCGAGCAGGGCGTACGCGAGTGCTCCGGCGGCTCCGAGGGGCGCGGGTTCGCGCTCGCCGGGCGCGGCGCCCCAGCGGACGGTCTCGCCGATGGCGATGAGGGCCCCGAAGGCGAGGGCGTTGCCGGGTTCGCGGAAGCCGTTCCAGAGGGTGGCGGCGAGGGCGATGCCGGCGAGGAGGGCGGCGGCGGTGTGGACGGCCACCAGGAGGGCGAGGGCGCCGCCGGTGCGGGGGGCCGGGGTGGCGGCACGGGGGGTTCGGGGGTCCGGGCTGGCGGCACGGGGGGTTCGGGGGTCCGGGCTGGCGGCACGGGGGGCCGCGTGCGCCGCGCGGGGGCCCGGGCGGTCGGCGGGGGGTTCCGGGCGCCCGGCGGGGGTCATACGGGGCCGCCGGGGGTGCGGTCGGCGACCCGCACCGGCTGGGACGGAATGCCCCGCACGTCCTGGGGCGTGGTCACGGCGGCGGCCTCGTCGGAGGTGACCTCCGTCTCCCAGCCGTGCCGCTCCAGCGCCCGGGTGAGCGCGGCGACCATCCGGGGGTCGAAGTGGGTGCCCGCGCACCGGTGCAGCTCCGCCAGCGCCACCCCGACCGGCCGGGCCCGGGAGTAGGAGCGTGTGGAGGTCATGGCGTCGAAGGCGTCCGCGACGGCGACGACCCGGGCGAACTCGGGGATCTGCTCCCCGGCGAGCCCGCAGGGGTACCCGGTGCCGTCCAGCCGTTCGTGGTGGTGCAGGATCGCGGCTCTCGCCTCGCCGAGGAAGCCGATACCGCGCACGATCTCGTGGCCGTACTCCGGATGCAGTTCGATCACCCGCCGCTCCTGCGGGGTCAGCGGCCCGTCCTTGCGCAGGACCCGGGTCGGCACACCGAGCTTGCCCACGTCGTGGAGGATTCCGGCGAACCGGATCACCTCGATCCGCCGCTCGTCCATGCCCAGCTCGCGGCCGATGAGCACGGAGGCCCGCCCCACCCGCTCGCTGTGGCCCCGGGTGTAGCGGTCCTTGAGGTCGACGGCCTGCACCAGGGCGCGGATGGTGGCCTGGTGGGCGGTGCGCTCGCGGTGGTACTGGGCGAAGAGCCAGCAGGAGATGTACATGGGCAGCAGGACGAAGAGCGCGGAGACCGGCCCGTACGGACTGGTCCACAGGACCGCCATCATCAGCCCGGCGAGCCCGTGGACCAGATGGGGCACCAGGGAGTGCAGCAGCAGATCGCGCGCGGCGGTGTGCGGCGGCCGGCGCTCGGCGGTGGCGAGGATGCCGGCCTCCAGCGCGGTCAGCACCAGGCAGAAGACGACGGCCGCGGCGGCGGCCGGCACCAGCGCGTGCGGGAAGCGGGGCTCGCCGAGGGTGTGCGCGCCGCCGAGGAGCAGATGGGTGCGGGACGCGCTCCAGGTGGCGAGGGCGAGCTGGCCGGCCCGCCAGATCCGCCGCGGTCCGGCCGGTCTGCGCTCCACCCGCCCCAGCAGCGAGCCGGGGACGGCGACGAGCGCGGCGGCGGCGGGCGGCAGCAGAAAGGCCGCGGTCAGCAGCACCGGGAAGAAGGAGGCGGCGCTGACGGGGAGGGCCTTGCGCAGATGGCGGCAGCGCGGGGGCAGCTCACATCCGGCGTAGAGCGCGGCCAGCAGCACCACGGCGCTCCAGCCGGCGGGCACGCCCTGCCGGGCCAGGGGCAGCACGCAGGCACCCGCGCAGAGCACCGTGCAGAGAATGTATGCGCGCGCCGTCACCGGTACGGACCCCACTGCGCCGCCCCCTTCGCATCTCGCGCGTCACGCTAGCGAGTTGAGGGGGTGGGTGGCGGGGGCGGCGGCGGTTCTTCGCACAGACGAGTGACAGCGGGTGCGTACGAAGAGGGTGCGCCGTGATGGTCACGGCGCACCCTCCTCGTACGCCTGGGGCGCGGGGGTGCGGTCACTCGGCCCCGGGGGCCTGGGCGCGGGCGACGCTGATGTCGTCGTCCGGCACGGTCTCGCCGGAGCGGATCAGATCGATCCGTCCCATGACCTTGGCCCGCAGGTCGGTGGGGACGTCGTCGTGTCCGCAGCACCGCTTGACCAGCTTCTTCACGGCCTGCTCCAGCCCGTACTTCTCCAGGCAGGGGGAGCACTCCTCGAAGTGCACCTCGAACTTGGTGCAGTCGCCTTCGGGCATCTCACGGTCGAGGAACTCGTAGAGGTGGTCCAGTACCTCCGAGCAGTCCGTCTCGTGCGGCTCTCCGCAGCTCATGAGCCCGAGCCTTT
Source organism: Streptomyces sp. NPDC001985 (assembly GCF_040296845.1). NCBI lineage: Bacteria > Bacillati > Actinomycetota > Actinomycetes > Kitasatosporales > Streptomycetaceae > Streptomyces > Streptomyces sp. NPDC001985. The sequence continues at coordinate 17,134 of NZ_JBEOYB010000050.1, read as the reverse complement.
CGCGTCGTTCGACTCCCCCGCACCGGCCGGGACGAGTCCGCGCTCACGGGCGTAGTCCTCCAGCATGCCGCGCAGCTGGCGGCGGCCCCGGTGCAGGCGGGACATCACCGTCCCGATGGGTGTTCCCATGATGTCCGCGATCTCCTTGTACGCAAAGCCCTCGACGTCGGCGAGATAGACGGCGATGCGGAACTCTTCGGGGATGGCCTGGAGCGCGGACTTCACGTCGGAGTCCGGCAGATGGTCCAGGGCCTGCGACTCGGCCGAGCGCAGTCCGGTGGACATGTGCGACTCCGCGCGCGCCAGCTGCCAGTCCTCGATCTCCTCGGCCGCGCTGCGCTGGGGCTCGCGCTGCTTCTTGCGGTAGGAGTTGATGAAGGTGTTGGTGAGGATTCGGTACAGCCAGGCCTTGAGGTTGGTGCCCTCACGGAACTGGTGGAAGGAGCCGTACGCCTTGGCGTAGGTCTCCTGGACCAGGTCCTCCGCGTCGGCGGGGTTGCGCGTCATGCGCAGCGCCGCCGAGTACATCTGGTCGAGGAAGCCGAGGGCGTCCCGCTCGAAGCGGGCGTTGCGCTCGGCGGTCGTCTCGGCGGCCGGGTCCGCGGCCGGTGCGGACTCGGCGGTCCGGTCTTCCGGCTGTCCCTGTCCCTGTGCCGCCCGGCCGTCGTCGGCCCCTGCGTCGGTCCCAGTGACCGGACCCACCTCCTCCAACGCTGTGACGGACCCGAGTGCGGACCCGCTCGAATCGGAGAATAGTCGACCTTCGGTCACCGGCTCCTGTCGACCGGCTCCGCCCGGCGCCCGGAGCGGCGCGGTCCTGGCCGTCGTGAGCACGGTCCACTCCAGGTCACTGGGGTGCGTGCGACGGGGGCAGACGGTCGGGCCCATGCGCGGGACTCCCTACTCCATGCTCTGCTGCTGACGTCCTGACATCCCGCACAACAGAGCCGGGCACGCCGTCATTCCCGTAACCCGCGGGCCCACTCCCGGACCGCGTCTGTGACCGTTGTCATAATCTCGGCCTCCGTGACACCGGCCCGCGCGGGGACGGCGAAGCCGTGGTCGGCGGCCGGGATCTCCACCAGGGTGTACGCCCCTTCGGGGAACTCGGCCGGCTTCCCGAAGGGGTCGTTGCCGCCCTGGACGACGAGGGTGGGCAGACCGGTGCCGAGCAGTTCGGCCGACCGGGAGCGCTCGGGGCGGCCGGGCGGGTGAAGCGGGAAGGAGAGCGTGAGCACGGCGGCGGCGCCCAGCTCCCGCGCGGTGCGGCAGGCGACCCGGGCCCCGGCGCTGCGCCCGGCGGCGATCACGGGGAGGCCGGGGCGCTCCAGCGCGGGCCACAGGGCGCGCCAGGCGGTGTCGAGGGTCCGGGGCGCGGGGGCGATCTTCTTTCCGGCGACCCGCCAGGGCTGCTCGACGAGGGCGACGGTGATGCCGTCGGCGGGGAGGGCCGCGGCGAGGGCGCGCAGATCCCGGGCCCCGATGCCGCCCCCGGCGCCGTGGCCGAGGGCGAGCACCCGCCGGGCGGTGCCGGAGGGGGCCCGGTGCCAGGTGATCCGCGCGGGTCCGGCGGCGGTCCCGACCTGTTCGGTGGTGCCGGTGCCGGGGGTGGTGTTCACGGGGTCGTGGGTGGTGTTCGCGGGGTCGTGGGTGTTCACCGGGCCCATCCTGCCGGGCGGGGGCCGGGGAGGGGCTCAGCCCCGGGCCCGGCGGGTCAGAAGAGGGTGCCCTCCTCGGGGGCCTCGCGCTCCTCCAGCAGCTCCGGCCCGTTGTTGCGGACATTGCTGACGGCGGTGCTCACCGCGTACGCCCTCATCAGGCCCTCCGGCGGGGGCTCCAGCAGCTCCCTGAGCTGCTCCGGCTGGGTGCGGGCCGGGTCCAGCCAGGCGTCCCAGCGGTCCGGGGTCAGCATCAGCGGCATCCGGGGGTGGATGTCGGCGAGCGAGCCCGGGCCCTCGGCGGGGGCGACTCCCAGCGGGGCCCGCTCCGCCTCGGTGGTGAGCACGGTGCACGTCACCCACCAGGCCAGCGGGTGCTCGTCCGGCAGGGTCCGGTCCCGCCAGAACTCGTAGAGCCCTGCCATCGCGAAGACCGAGCCGTCGGCGGGGGTGACGAAGTACGGCTGTTTGCGGGGGCGCTTGCGCCGGCCCTGCTCCTCCAGCTGCCGCTCGTCCGCGCCGGTGACCCACTCGTAGTAGCCGTCGGCCGGGAGGATGCACCGCCGGGCGGCGAAGGACCGCCGGAAGGAGGGCTTCTCGTGGACGGTCTCCGACCGTGCGTTGATCATCCGGGCGGCGCCCTCGGGCGATTTCGCCCAGGACGGCACCAGTCCCCATCTCAGTGTCCGCAGCTGGCGAACCGGACGGGGGTCATCCGCGTCTTTCACTGGACGTTCGAGGATCGCGTGGACCTCTTTGGTGGGGGCCACGTTCCAGTCGGGAGCGAGGGTCTCCTCGGGCTCCCAGCGCTGGACTCCGAAGACCTCCACGAGCTCCGCCGGCCCACGACTCGCCGCATACCTGCCACACATGAATGCCAGACTGCCACTTCCGCCCCCGGTACAAGGAGCCGCCCCAGAAATGGATAGCACCCATTCCGCTTCCAGCCTCAGCAGCGCCTCCGTCGGCGGGCTGTGGGACCGGCTCGCCGGAACCCAGCCCGCACCCGAGGAATGGCTGGTCATAGCCACCGCGGTGGCCGCGCTGGCGGTCATCGTCCCGGGCCCGCTGTGGCGGATCTCGCGCAATGCCGTCACCATCGCCCACGAGGGCGGCCACGGGCTGATCGCCCTGCTGACCGGCCGCTCCCTCCAGGGCATCAGGCTGCACTCGGACACCAGCGGGCTGACGGTGAGCCGGGGCAGGCCGACCGGCATCGGCATGGTGCTCACCGCCGCCGCCGGCTATCCCGCGCCCGCCCTGCTGGGCCTCGGCGGGGCCGCGCTGCTCGGCGCCGGGCGGATCACGCTGCTGCTGTGGCTGGCCACGGCGCTGCTGCTCGGGATGCTGGTGATGATCCGCAACGCCTACGGGGTCCTGACCGTGGTCCTCACGGGCGCGGCCTTCCTGCTGGTCTCCTGGCTGGCGGGGGCCGATGTGCAGGCCGCCTTCGCCTATACGGCCGTCTGGTTCCTGCTGCTCGGCGGCGTGCGGCCGGCCTTCGAGCTCCAGGCCAAGCGGCGCCACGGCGGGGCCCCGGACTCGGACGCCGACCAGCTCTCGCGGCTGACCCACGTTCCGGCCACACTGTGGCTCCTGCTCTTCCACGCCGTCTCGCTCACCTCGCTGATCGGCGGCGGACGGTGGCTGCTGCGCCTGTAGGACGGGCCGGTCCGCACGGGCCGCCGGGGCGCCGGCCGGCTCGCACCGGAGAACCGCGGGCACGTATCGGAGGTCTCCCGCAGGCCGCGCCGAGCCGCCAAGGGCTTCCCCCGAGGGCCGCGCGGAGGCGTCGCGGGGTTCTTCCTGGACCGGCAGGCACGTATCGGAGGTCTCCCGCAGGCCGCGCGGAGGCGCCATGGGGCGCCGGGTGGTCCCCCGGGACGCCCACCCGGGCCGGACGGCCACTACCACTCAACGGTTACGCCCCGGTTTCAGCGTATTTGATCAAGATCCGGGTCTCCGGCGAGCCACTAAAGTAAGGGTCATGACCGAAGCCTCCGTGCACCCCGCCCTCTGGCCCGCCCCCTTCGCGACCGGAGCCGTCGACGCGACGGTGACCGTGCCCGGATCGAAATCGGTCACCAACCGCGCTCTGGTGCTGGCCGCGCTGGCCGCCGAGCCGGGCTGGCTGCGCCGCCCCCTGCGCTCTCGCGACACCCTGCTGATGGCGGAGGCGCTGCGCGCCCTCGGCGTCGGCATCGAGGAGACCGTCTCCTCCAGCTCCACCATCGTCGGCGGCCCGGACGCCGAGGGCGAGGCCTGGCGGATCATCCCGGCCGGGCTGCACGGCCCGGCCACCGTCGACGTCGGCAACGCCGGCACCGTGATGCGCTTCCTCCCCCCGGTCGCCGCCCTCGCCGACGGCGCCATCCGCTTCGACGGCGACCCCCGCTCCTACGAGCGCCCGCTGCACGGAGTGATCGACGCGCTGCGCGCGCTCGGCGCCCGGATCGACGACGAGGGGCGCGGCGCGCTCCCGCTGACCGTCCACGGCGGCGGGGCGCTGGACGGCGGCTCCGTCGAGATAGACGCCTCCTCGTCCTCCCAGTTCGTCTCCGCGCTGCTGCTCTCCGCGCCCCGCTTCAACCAGGGGGTGGAGGTCCGGCACATCGGCGCCCGGCTCCCCTCCATGCCGCACATCCGGATGACCGTGGACATGCTGCGCGCCGTCGGCGCCCAGGTGGACGAGCCGGAGACCGGCGGCGAGCCCAATGTCTGGCGGGTCTCCCCCTCCGCCGTGCTCGGCCGGGACGTCACCATCGAGCCGGATCTCTCCAACGCGCAGCCGTTCCTGGCCGCCGCGCTGATCACCGGCGGCCGGGTCACCATCCCCGACTGGCCGGAGCGCACCACCCAGCCCGGTGACGCGCTGCGGGAGATCTTCACCGCGATGGGCGGCTCCTGCGAGCTGACCGACGCGGGGCTGACCTTCACCGGTACGGGCCGGCTCCACGGCATCGACGTGGACCTCGGCGAGGTCGGCGAGCTGACCCCGGGCATCGCGGCCGTCGCCGCGCTCGCCGACTCCCCCTCCACCCTGCGGGGCGTGGGCCATCTGCGGCTGCACGAGACGGACCGGCTGGCCGCGCTCACCAAGGAGATCAACGAACTGGGCGGCGATGTGACCGAGACCGACGACGGTCTCCTCATCCGCCCGCGCCCGCTGCACGGCGGGATCTTCCAGACCTACGACGACCACCGGATGGCCACGGCGGGCTCCGTCATCGGCCTCGCGGTCGAGGGCGTCGAGATCGAGAACGTGGCCACCACCGCGAAGACCCTGCCCGACTTTCCGCAGATGTGGACAGCCATGCTCGGAGCGGAAAGCTGAACGGGGCCTGAGATGCGTCGCTATGGCAAGAACCCGGACGAGGACGACATCCGCGTGCGCCCGAACCGCAAGGGCAACCGGCCGCGGACCACGATCCGCCCCAAGCACGAGGACGCCTCGGAGGGCATGGTCCTCACCGTGGACCGGGGGCGGCTGACCTGTCTCGTCGAGGACCGGGTGGTCATGGCGATGAAGGCGAGGGAGCTGGGCCGCAAGGCCGCCGTCGTCGGCGACCGGGTCTCGATCGTCGGCGACCTCTCCGGGGACAAGGACACCCTGGCCCGCATTGTGCGGATCGGGGAGCGCTCGTCCGTACTGCGCCGCACGGCGGACGACGATGACCCGTTCGAGCGGGTGGTCGTCGCCAACGCCGACCAGCTCGCCATCGTGACGGCCCTGGCCGACCCCGAGCCGCGCCCGCGCATGATCGACCGCTGTCTGGTCGCCGCGTACGACGGCGGTCTCACCCCGCTGCTGGTGCTGACCAAGTCGGATCTCGCCTCCCCGGACGGACTGCTGGAGATGTACGGGGCGCTCGGGGTTCCCCATGTCGTCACCACCCGTGACGAGTTCGTGGACGGGGTCGCCGCCGACCGGGTCCACGAGCATCTCTCGGGCCGTACCACCGCATTCGTCGGCCACTCCGGTGTCGGCAAGACCACACTGGTCAACGCGCTGGTGCGGGAGGACCGCCGGCGCACGACCGGGCATGTCAACGCGGTCACCGGGCGCGGCCGGCACACCACCACATCGGCGCTGGCCCTGCCGCTCGCCGACAAGCAGGGCGGCTGGGTGATCGACACCCCGGGTGTGCGGTCCTTCGGGCTGAACCACGTGGACCCGTCGCGGGTGATCCTCGCCTTCCCCGATCTCGTCCCGGGGACGGAGAACTGCCCCCGCGGGTGCACCCATGACGAGCCGGAGTGCGCCCTGGACGCCTGGGTCGCCGAGGGGCACGCGGACCCGGCCCGGCTGAACTCGCTCCGGCGGCTGCTCTCCACCCGGGAACGGCGCGAGGGTGACTGAATCGCCCTTATTCGCCCATATTTGCAGCCTTCCGATGTCGGCAAGTGCATAATCACAGCAAGTCCGACAAAGCAGTCACCGACTGACGGGGAGGCGCTGTCCATGGCGTGGCTGCTGGTGGTGGTCGCCGGGGTGCTGGAGACGGGGTTCGCCGTCTGTCTGAAGCTGTCGCACGGATTCACCCGGCTCTGGCCGACCATCGCCTTCGCCGCCTTCGCCCTGGGGAGTTTCGGCCTGCTGACGCTGGCGCTGAAGAAACTCGACGTGGGGCCCGCGTACGCCGTGTGGACGGGCATCGGGGCCGCGGGCACCGCCATCTACGGCATGGTCTTCCTCGGCGATCTGGTCTCCACGCTCAAGATCGTCTCGATCAGTCTGGTGATCCTCGGGGTCATCGGTCTGCAACTGTCGGGCTCAGCCCACTGACCCGCGCGGAACCGCGGCCACCGGACGGCGCCCCGACCACGTTGCGGACCAGCGGGCCGACTCCGCCTCCCGCCGGGGCGAGCACACAGGAGAGGGCGAGCCGCACCGCCAGTTCACAGCGGTGGGCCAGCGCCGCCGCGTCCTCCGCCCGGGGGTGGTCGCCGCCCCGGCCGCCCTGTTCCAGCGCGGCCAGGGAGCGGTCCCGTACCAGCTCGACCACCTCGGCGGGGGCCGGGAGCCCGGCGTCCGCCCGGCGCTGGGCGGGCGCCCCGGCGGGCGGCGAACCGCGCCGCACGGGTTTGGGGGTGGGCAGCCGCTCGCCCCAGCAGCCGGTGAGCAACGCCCTCAGCAGCGGTTTCGCCCCGGCCTCGCCGACGGTCCACTCGGCGACGGCGACCAGCGGATCGACCGGCCCCGAGCGCTCGCCCAGTAATCGGTCCAGGCCCTGGAGATAGGCGTCGGCCTCCCGCCGCACCAGGGCTCTGGCCAGCCCGTCCTTGCTGCCGAACTCGTTGTAGAGGGTCTGGCGCGACAGCCCGGCCGCCGCGGCGACATCGACCATCCGCACCGCCGACCAGGGTGATCTCGCGAGCGCCGCCAGCGCGGCGTTCAACAGGGACTCGCGGGCCGTAGGCATCGTCGCCTCCCAGACCGCACGGCTCCGGGCCCGGTGCCCACCCCGCCGTACGGCGTTTCGCACAGAGTTTGACGCTCCTTCCCCAGGTGTCAAGGGCCTTGGCGGGCACCGGCCGCGGGGGTGGCCGGCCGAGGGGTTCCGTTTGCCGTTCCGTGCCGATGGGGCCTCCTCGATAGAGTGATCGTCATGCCCGACTACGACGACGATCTGCGTCTCGCCCATGTCCTCGCGGACGCCGCCGACGCCGCCACCATGGACCGGTTCAAGGCCCTGGACCTCAAGGTCGAGACCAAGCCGGACATGACTCCGGTGAGCGAGGCCGACAAGGCCGCGGAGGAGCTGATCCGCGGACAGCTCCAGCGGGCCCGCCCCCGGGACGCCGTGCTCGGCGAGGAGTACGGCATCGAGGGCACGGGCCCCCGGCGCTGGGTCATCGACCCGATCGACGGCACCAAGAACTACGTCCGCGGTGTGCCGGTCTGGGCCACGCTGATCTCACTGATGGTGCGGGGCGATGACGGTGTCCACCGGCCCGTGGTGGGTGTGGTCTCGGCCCCGGCGCTGGGCCGGCGCTGGTGGGCCGCGCTGGGCAGTGGTGCGTACACCGGGCGCTCGCTCAGCTCCGCCACCCGGCTCAAGGTCTCCGGGGTGAACCGGATCGAGGACGCCTCTTTCGCCTACTCCTCACTGACGGGGTGGGAGGAGCAGGGCCGGCTGAGCGGTTTTCTCGACCTTACCCGCGCCTGCTGGCGCACACGCGGATATGGCGACTTCTGGCCATACATGATGGTCGCCGAGGGCTCCATCGACCTCTGCGCGGAGCCGGAGCTCTCGCTCTGGGACATGGCGGCGACCGCGATCGTGGTGGAGGAGGCCGGGGGCTCCTTCACCGGCCTGGACGGCACCCCGGGTCCGCACAGCGGCAACGCCGCGGCCTCGAACGGGCTGCTCCACCAGGAGCTGCTGGGTTACCTCGACCGGCGCCCCTGACCCGCCGGACCGGCAGGGCCGGGCGCCACGGGCGCGCACCCCGCCCCGCCCGGCCGGACACGGTCCCGCGCACCGAGCGCGTTCCGGCGCACCCTCCGTCCGCACCCCCGTCCGCGCGCCCGCACGGCCCCGGCGGGTACCCGGTGATCGGCTGCCGGCCGGACCCACCCGCCCGCGTGGCGGCGGTCCGGGCCCCACCGGGGCCCACCGGCCCGAGCCGGTCCGCCGAGGCCGGTCCGCCGGTGCGGAAACCCCCGGTCCATGCCCCTTGCCCCACTCCCCCAAGGCTGCGACTCTGAAAGTCCCCCCGTTTGTGAACTTGTGAATCGGTTCTCGAAAGGGCCGGTGTCCCCCAAGGAGGTGGCTCCACCCATGCTCGTCCGTGACGCCATGAGCACGGCGGTCCTCACGATCGGACCCACGCACACCCTCCGCCAGGCCGCGTGCCTGATGGCCGCCCGCCGGGTCGGCGCGGCCGTCGTCCTCGACGGCGACGCCGAGGGGATGGGCATTCTGACCGAGCGCGACATCCTCGCGTCGGTGGGTACGGGCGAGGACCCCGACCGGGAGACCGCCGCCGGCCACACCACCACCGATGTCGTCTTCGCCGCCCCGGCCTGGTCCCTGGAGGAGGCGGCGGAGGCCATGTCGCGCGGCGGCTTCCGGCATCTGATCGTGCTGGACGACGAGGGGCCGGTCGGCATCGTCTCCGTGCGCGACATCGTCCGCTGCTGGGCCCCGGCCCGCCGCGACCGGACCACCCTGGTCGGCTGAGCGCTCACCCGGGGCGCGGACCGGGAGGTCCGCGCCCTCCGGGTGTGCCCGGGACATACGAGAGGGCCGGATACCCCTGGACAGGAATCCGGCCCTCCGTCTACGGCAGGCGTCCGTCAGCCACGAAGGGCCTGGACCGCGGCTTCCAGCCGCTTGCCGAAGTCTCCATCCGCCTGGCGGAAGTTGTTGATCGCGCGCTCGGCGATGTCATCGCGCGAGACCTTGGCGATGAACCCGGAGAGGTTCTCGATCAGCCGGACCCGCTCGTCCTCCGACATCAGCCGGTAGAGGTTGCCCGCCTGCACGAAGTCGGTGTCCTCGGCGTGACGGGCGGCCTCGGGGCTGCCGGTCGCGCCGGAGACGGGGATCGGCTCCCACAGCGGCTTGTCCGTCTGGAAGGGGCCGCCGAAGCTGTTCGGCTCGTAGTTCTTCGCGCCCTGGTGACGGCCGTCGTACAGGAAGCCGTCCCGGCTGTTGGTCCGCGCCTCGGTGGCGTGCGGACGGTTCACCGGCAGGTGGTCGGCGTTGATCCCGACGCGGTAGCGGTGGGCGTCGCCGTAGGCGAAGAGCCGGCCCTGGAGCATCTTGTCCGGCGAGGGGCCGATGCCCGGGACGAAGTGCGCGGGCGAGAAGATGGACTGCTCGACCTCGGCGAAGACGTTCTCCGGGTTGCGGTTCAGCTCCAGCTTGCCGATCTCGATCGGCGGGTAGTCCTCGTGCGGCCACACCTTGGTGAGGTCGAACGGGTTGAAGCGGTAGGTCGCCGCGTCCGCCGCGGGCATGATCTGGACCTGGACGGTCCAGCTCGGGAAGTCGCCGCGCTCGATCGCCTCGCGCAGATCGCGCTGGTGGCTGTCCGGGTCCTCACCGGCGAGCTTGTTCGCCTCGTCCTGGGTGAGGTTCTTGATGCCCTGGTCGGTCTTGAAGTGGTACTTCACCCAGAAGACCTCGCCGGCGGCGTTGTTCCACTGGTAGGTGTGCGAGCCGTAGCCGTTCATGTGGCGCAGCGACGCGGGGATGCCCCGGTCGCCGAAGAGCCAGGTCACCTGGTGGGTCGACTCGGGCGAGAGGCCCCAGAAGTCCCATACGTTGTCCGCCTCCTGGGAGCCGGTGTACGGGTCGCGCTTCTGGGTGTGGATGAAGTCCGGGAACTTGATGGCGTCCTTGATGAAGAACACCGGGGTGTTGTTGCCGACGAGGTCGTAATTGCCCTCCTCGGTGTAGAACTTCAGCGCGAAGCCCCGGGGGTCGCGCACCGCGTCCGCCGAACCGAGGTTGCCCGCCACCGTGGAGAAGCGCAGAAACGTCTCCGTCTCCTTGCCCACCGTGGAGAGGAACGCGGCGCGGGTGTACGGGGTGAGATCGGCGGTGACGGTGAAGGTGCCGTAGGCGCCGGCGCCCCGCGCGTGGACGACACGCTCCGGGATGCGCTCCCGGTTGAAGTGCGCGAGCTTCTCCAGCAGCAGCTGGTCCTGCACCAGTACCGGACCGCCGACGCCCGCGGTCTCGCTGTTCTGGTTGTCGGCGACCGGAGCCCCGGCCTCCGTGGTGAGCGGTCCCTGCGTCACGTGCGCCTCCTGCATGATCCTCGTCCTGGCCCTTGTGCCGATCCGATCCTACGATGGACTTTGTCTAAGTCAAGTGAACATCCAAAGTCACACCCGTTCGGGATCACGGTCCCCCACTGCTAGGCTGGTCCTTATGAGTGACCTGTTGGAACGACTTCGCGGACGCGGCTGGCGCATGACCGCCCAGAGGCGTGTCGTGGCCGAGGTCCTCGACGGCGAGCACATCCATCTCACGGCCGACGAGGTGCACTCCCGCGCGGTGCGGAGGCTGCCGGAGATCTCCCGCGCCACCGTCTACAACACCCTCGGCGAAATGGTCTCCCTGGGCGAGGTGCTGGAGGTCGCGACCGACCGCCGCGCCAAGCGGTACGACCCGAACGCGCACCGGCCCCACCAGCATCTGGTCTGCGCCCAGTGCGGCGCGATCCGCGATGTCCACCCGGCGGGGAATCCCCTCGCCGACCTGCCGGACTCCGAGCGCTTCGGCTTCACCATCTCCGATGTCGAGGTCACCTACCGGGGCATCTGCCCCGCCTGCGCGAGCGCCTGACCGGACCCGGGACCGCCCGAACGACCGAAGGCCACCTGTGGGATTCAGGTGGCCTTGTCGCCGTTGCCGCTTCGGCGCGGTGCGCCACATGACGAAGGCCCGGATTCCAGTGGAATCCGGGCCTTCGTCTTCAGTAGCGGGGACAGGATTTGAACCTGCGACCTCTGGGTTATGAGCCCAGCGAGCTACCGAGCTGCTCCACCCCGCGTCGTTGAACCCAACTCTACGGGAACCGACCGACCGGTGCAAATCCATGATCCACAGACCTGTGGGTTCCGGGTCCGCGTCAGCAGTGTCGGTCGATGTCCAGCAGTCGGCCGGCAATCTTCCGGGTCGCGTTGGCAGCACCTGTGGCCGGTGGTGGTACCGGCTGGGCTCGCCGGAGCTGGCACATGAGGGCGAGCCGCGGCCGGAGTACGCCCCGGGCGTCCCGATGACGCACCGCTGCCTGGCCAAGGCCCGAGAGCTGGGGGTCGGCGAGAGCGCCGTCCGGCTGTGGGTCACGCAGGTGAAGAAGTCCGGTCCGGCGGGCCTGGTCCGCACGAGCAAGCTGCGAAGGAACGCCCAGGACAGGGTGGATCACCGCTGGCTGGAGAGCGCCCGGACGGTCCTGGACAACTACACGAACGCCTGCCGGCCGGTCCGCGGGCTGATTCTCTTGGAGATCGAGGAGCGGGTCGCGGCCGAACACGGCCGGGGCACGGTGAAGATCCCCGCCCAGTCGACTGGTTCCTGTCGAACGTGTTCCCCGTCACCCTGCTTTACGTCGGCGTCGGCGTCGCCGGCCTCGGGATGCTGCGTGAGGGCCTGTCGCCGCAACAGGCCCTGCTCGCGCAGTTCGGCCGCCGCACCACCGCACTGACCCTGCGTCCTTTCCAGATCGACGACGACCAGGGGCGGAAGCAGTGGCGGATTCTGCTGAAGACCATCGCGAAGAAGATCGTCCTGGCCGAGAAACACCCGGGGATGCTCGTCGACCTGGCCGACTGCCTGTTCGCCCGCACGACCGGGCACTGCGCGTCGCTGATGGCGCTGATCAACCGGTCCTGCCTGCGAGCCGTCCGCTCGGGCGAGGAAAAGCTCGACAAGGATCTCATCGACACGGTGAAGAACGACGCCGCCGCCGAGGAAGCACGCCGCGAACTCGACCGGATGACTTTACGGTCCGTCGCGCGATCCGCCCTGCTGCCGCAGCTCCGCAGCACGGGGACGAGACGGCCCCCGTCCGGCGTCATCTCGGGCGCCACAGCCGCTTCTGCCCCCGCTGCCTGGCCGACAACGGGGGCCGTTGGCCACTGGCTTGGCGGCTGCCGTTCTCATTCGCCTGCCGGACGCACCAGCCCCGTCCCCGTCGATGGCGGCCATCAGCAACGTCCGCAACTGCGTCGAACGCCTCAGACGCCTGGTCCGACTGCCCGGCCAACGGAACCTCTGCGCGGCCGCCAAGAGCCTCGGAACGCTACCGGCGACGCTCACCCGTCAACTCCACGCCCGGGAAAAGGCCGCAGGCGTTCAGCTGATCGAACGGACCAGCCCCCTCGCAGCCACTCCCGCGGGCGCCGCTCTCATCCACGAAGCAGAGCACCTGCTCAGCCTCCTGGACGCAGTGCAATCCCCCGTCACCTGACCGGCGGCCCGACCAGCATCACGAACCGGTCCGCCCCGACGTCGAACCCTCCGTGAACGCGGTGGCGTGGTCGGCGGCCCACTGGCGAAACGTTCGCGGCGCCGTCCCAAGGACGTCGGCCACCGCAGTGGTGATATACGCGGGCTGTCCGACCGCCGCGCTCCACGCGGCGAGCAGCATGTCGGCGACCGAGCTGGGCGCCGTGCCCTCCGACAGCCTTCGGAACTCGTCCGGTGTCATCTCCTCGAAGGCGATCCGGCGCCCCAGGGCGTCACCGATGACGTCCACCTGCGCGGCCTGGGTCAGCGATTCGGGGCCCGTGAGGACATAGTCGCCTCCTGCGTATCCGTCCTGACAGAGCGTCCGCGCCGCGACGGCTGCGATGTCGCGGTCGTCGACCGGTGCCGTCTCGGCAGCGCCGTGAGGCCACCGGACGATCTCGCCGGCCCGGATCGCGGGCGCCCACCAGGCCAGCGAGTTCGACGCGAGCATCCCCGGCCGGATGATCGTCGACTCGAGTCCGGTGGCCGCGACGAGCCTCTCGATGTCGGCGTGCAGCACCGCCATGGGATTCGGCTGCCGGAAGAAGGGATGCGGCGTCTGGTGCGGGGAGGAGAGGAAGACGACCCGCCGCACGTGGGCAGCCAGCCGCTCGACGACTGCCCCGGCGGTCTGCGGCGGGGCGGTCCAGACAAGGAAGACCGCACCGGCGCCATTCAATGCCGGGTCGAGCGTCTCGGGCACGGTGAGGTCACCGGTGAAGACCTCGGCCTTCGCCGGCAGCGTCGCCGCCGCCTCGGAGCGATGGGTGAGGGCGCGGACCGGCACACCCGCGTCGAGGAGTTGGTCGATGACGACGCGGCCGATCCGGCCCGTCGCCCCGGTGACGAGCACGGGAGGAATGTCTCTCTGATTCATGCCGCTCATGAAAACGTTACTCGGTTACAAAAGCAACTCGGTCATGAATGTTACGGTGGTCAGATGAGCGAGCCGACGGGACTGCGGGCCCGCAAGAAGGAGCGGACGCGCGACGCCATCGGCGACGCGGCCGTCTCGCTGTTCCTGGAGCGCGGCTTCGACCGCGTCTCGGTCAACGACATCGCCGCTGCGGCCGAGATCTCCAAGCCGACCCTCTTCCGGTACTTCCCCACCAAGGAAGACCTGGTGCTGCACCGGTTCGCGGACCACCAGGGCGAGGCGGCACGCGTCGTACGTGACCGCAGGTCCGACATCAAGCCGGTGACGGCGCTGCACCGGCACTTCCGGGCCGGCCTCGACCGGTACGACCCCGTCACCGGCCTCAACGATCATCCCGAGGTGGTGGCGTTCCACCGGCTGGTGTTCACCACACCGAGCCTTGCGGGACGGCTCACGCAGTACCAGCTCGAAGACGAGGAAGCACTGGCGGACGCCCTCGGCGAAGGCATCCAGGCACGCCTGCGAGCCGCCCAGGTACTCGCGGTCCAACGGGTGCTCGCCCGGACCAACTGGCAGAGGATCGCCGACGGTCGAGCCGCCCACGACGTCCACCCCGAGGCCGTAGCCGACGCCGACCAGGCATTCAACCCATTGCGGTGACAGGTGGCACTCCCGGTCGAAGAAGGCCCTGCGGCCCGGCGCACGCGTTGCCACGGGCCCGGTCAGACCCCCCGGATGCCGGCGGCCAGGCCGGCCCGAGAAAGCGCCGGTGGACCAGGCATGGGTCGATCCGGCGGCGACGGTCACCACGGGAAACCGGCGTGATCGAGGAAACCCTGCGCGCCGCCGGCTGGTGGCCGGGACGGCACATCCCGATCGACCGCTGGCGCGAGACGCTCGACAAGACCGGCTTGGCCCGCATGCACGCGGGCCTCAGTCCAACGGTCCCTCCCGGCGGGCCACGTGAATGCTGAAGATCAGCCGACCGACCCACGGCTAACGCACCATGGAATCCGGAGTCTCAGCAGGACTCACTGCTAACGGAGCGACTCAACCTGCAAGACCGGAGCGGGGCCCCGGGGGCCGGGGAGGGGCTCGCCGGCGGGGCCGGGGTGCGCCGGCCAGGGGCTCGGCGCGGGCCCGGAGCCCGAGCCGGAACCCGTCCCGGGGCGGCGGGCGGGGAATGCGGGATGCCCGGCTGCGGAGCCGGTCCCGGGGCCGGGGGCCGGGACCGGTGCCGGGGGGGCCGGGACCGGAGCCGGGGGCCGGGACCGGGACCGGGGGCCGGGCTGCCGGAGGTGCCGGAGGCCCTACGCGGTCAGTTCCTGGTGGAGGGCCTCACGGAGCCGGGCCGCGCGCTCCGCCACCTCGGCGGGCCCCAGCTCCACCGCGCGCGCACACCACCGCTGCCCCTCGGTCAGCTCTCCCCGCCGCGCGGCGAGCAGCGCCAGCCGCAGGGCCGCCCGCCCGTGCCCGGCGCGTGCCGCGCGGCTCCACCACAGGGCGGCCTCGCGCTCATTGCCCTCGCGCGCCAGGAGCAGCCCCAGGTTGAACGCGCCGTTGCGGCTGCCCGCCTCGGCGGCCTCCCGGTACCAGCGGGCGGCGTCCGCCATGTCGCCCCGGGACGCGGCGAGCATCCCGACCCGGACCTGCGCCCGGCGGTGTCCCTGCTCGGCGGCCCGCTCGTACCACTCCTCGCACTCGGTCTTCTCCGCCATCGGCTCGCCGAGCACCGGCGGGCCCGGCGCTGGCTGGCGCGCGTCCAGCAGGGTCGCGAGGCGGAAGGCGGCCTCGGCGCTGCCGCCCCCCGCGGCGCAGCGCAGATGCCGCTCGGCGCTCAGGTCGTCGCCGTCGCGCAGCCGGGCGATGCCGACCTGGAGGGCGGCCTCGGTGTGCCCGGCGGTCGCGGCCCTCTCGTACCAGACCAGAGCCGTGCGGTCGTCGTCGCGGCCCGCGTGGAGGATGCCCAGGTTGAAGGCGGCGTCCACGCTCCCGGCCTCGGCGGCCTTGGAGAACCAGGGCTCGGCGCCCGTCGCGTCGCCGGCCTGGAGGAGCAGTACGGCCAGGGCGTTGGAGGCCTCCCGGTGGCCGGTGTACGCGGCCTGGCGGTACCACTGCTCGGCTTGCTGGGTGCGGTCCTGGGCGGCGCAGAGCAGCCCGAGGTTGTAGGCGCCGTTCACATCGCCCGCGGTCATGGCGGCGCGGTACCAGCGCTCGGCGGTCTGCGGCTCGCCCCGGGCGGCGTGCAGGGCGCCCAGGGCGTTGGCCGCGTTGCCGTCGCCCTCCTGCGCCGCGCGCAGCCACCAGACGGCGGCGCTCTCCTCGTCGCCCGCGTCGCGCAGCAGAAAGCCGAGCGCGCAGGCGGCGCGGGTCTCGCCGTCCTTGGCGGAGGTGAGGTACCAGCGGCCGGCCTCCTTGAGGTCCCCGCGCTTCTCCAGGATGGCCCCGAGGTGCAGCGCCGCCCGCCGGTGGCCGCGCGCGGCGGCCTGCCGGTACCACTGGGCGGCCTCGTCGAGGGTGGAGAGCTTGAGCCGGGTGACGCTGTCGATCACCGCCGCCCCGGCGGCCCCCGAGGCCCGGTCACCGGCGCGGCCGGGGGGCGGCGGGGTGGCACGGCCGTGGGGCCCGGGAGCGTGGGGACCCGCGGTGCGGCGGCCGTGGGGCGCCTCGTCCGCCGCGCGCAGCTCCAGCATGCGGGCGAGGCGGTACGCGGCCTCGCGGTGGCCCTGCTCGGCCGCCGCGCGCAGCCAGCGCTCGGCTCCGACGTCACTGCGGTGCTCCAGCAGGTCGGCGAGGGCGTACGCCCCCAGCGCGTGCCCCTGCTCGGCGGACTGGCGAAGCCAGTACTCGGCGGCCGGCTCGTCGCCGCGCTCGCGGAAGTGGCGCCCCAGCGCGTGCGCGGCGGCGGCCGAACCCGCGACGGCGGCGATGCGCCACCAGCCCGCCGCCTCGTCCGGATAGCCGCGCTGGTGGAGCAGGACGCCCAGGTTGTTGGCCGCGGCGCGGTCGCCCTCGGCGGTGGCACCGCGCAGATAGGACTCGGCGGCGTCGAGATCGCCGCGGCGCAGCAGCAGCGCGCCGAGCATGCTCATGGACGCGGTGTCGCCGCTGTCCGCCGCCGGACGGTAGCGCTCCTCGGCCCCGGCGGTCTCCATGGCGTCGGCGACCCCGTCGATGACGGCGCCCGCGCCGATCCCGGCCCCGTCGCTCTCACCGTCGCCGGAGTCCGTGTCGGAGCCGTTGCCCACGGCGGTCCCAGCGGTGCCGGTACGAGCCGGACGCACCGCATCCGCTGTTCTTCCGGCATGCCGCTGCACAAACCGCCCTGTCTCCAACAGAGTTGCCCTGTCCCCCATATATTCCATCGTCGCACCACCCGCAACCCGCTCACACCCGGTATACCGCAACCAGGAAGGTCACTTCAGCGTTTTGTCGACATGCCCACAGAGAGATAAGTCAAACACCCATCAGCTCAACTCGACGGACCCCACGCCCAGTTCCCCCCGGCCTCATATGGGTACACACGCACGAAGAGGGCCCAGATCCTCAAAGGATCTGGGCCCTCTTCGATTTCAGTAGCGGGGACAGGATTTGAACCTGCGACCTCTGGGTTATGAGCCCAGCGA